>JANLSI010000349.1:0-9263 GCA_031362345.1 Pseudomonadota bacterium | reverse complement strand
CGGATGCTCGCCCAAACCGCCATCCGAGCCATCGATGTGCGAGGCAATTTGATGAGCCTGCCAGTTGACCGGCGGATAGCCTGGCTGCCGCGGACCTCGTCCGGCAAGTTGTCACGTTCGAAAGCGAAACAGGACTTCCTGGCTCGCTCGCAGAACGTAATCGGCAACCTTGCGGGTGCGCATGGATGAAAACTGTCGGCTGAAGTCGACTGTAGCCCTGACCGGGGCCACAGGGTTCATCGGCCACGAACTCCAGCGCCGTATGCTCGCGGCCGGTTACCCGGTACGCGCACTGGTGCGGCCTCATTCAGCGCATCGCTCCCAGTTACTCGCAGGCATACACACCGTCGATGTTGCGCTCGACGATGAGCGCGCACTGGCCGCCGCATTGGGCGGGGTCGCGACGGTCGTCTATTGCGCTGGGGCGGTGCGCGGCGCGGCGCCGGCGGATTTCGCCGCTGCCAACATCGATGGCTTGCGGCACTTATGCCGGGTCGCCGCTGCCCGGCCCGAACCGCCCCATATTCTGCTCATTTCGTCGCTCGCTGCTACGCGTCCTCAACTGTCGGACTATGCGCGCAGCAAGTTCGAGGGCGAACAGATTCTGCACTCGACGCCGTCGCTGCCCTGGACCATTTTGCGTCCGCCGGCGGTCTATGGGCCGGGAGACCGCGAAATGTTGCCGCTGTTTCGCGCTATCCGCGCGGGGCTTGCCCTGATCGTGGGACCACCCGCCCAGCGCCTGTCCTTGCTCCATGTGGAGGATCTCGGCCGTGCGGTGCTGGCCTGCGTCGACCGCCAGGGCGAATGCGTGGGCATGATCTTTGAACTCGATGATGGACAAGCGCAAGGCTACGCTTGGCAAGACATTGTCAGCGCGGCGCGCGGCGCGATGCCGGTGTGGGAGTTGCATGTGTCGCGCGGCCTGTTGCTCGTCATCGCGCGCGTCAACTTGTGGTTGTCTGCACTGCTCGGACGCGCGCCGATGTTGACGCCGGGCAAGGTTCGTGAGCTTTCGGAGCCTAGCTGGCTCTGCGATAATTCGCGTCTAAGCGCCGCCACGGGCTGGGTCCCACAGGTGCCGTTACGCGCCGGCATAGAGCGTTTGTTCAGCGATACTTTGAGCCCATGACAGCGGATACACGTAGTGAGTATTGAAGAGGCGGTCGAAGATCAGTTGATAGTCTTGCTGCGTAAGACGCTCGGCGCCGACGCCGCCTTGTCGCCGGCCACTCACCTGGTGGGCGACCTTGGACTAGAATCGATTCAAGTCATCGAATATCTGTGTGAAGTCGAGGACCATTTCGATCTCGCCATCGACGAGGGCACCCTCGCCGACGTGCAGACCATCACCGATCTCGCAGCTGTCATCAGGAAACTCCAAAGGAGCTGAGCCCCATGGGGTTGCTTGACAAGTTTGAGGCCGCGCGGCGCACCCATGACACGCTGAGTGCATTGCAGCTCAATCCTACCGATGTCGTCATCGACGAAGTGCTGAGCGCGAGTGAAGCAATGATTCACGGTCGCCGCACTATCATGGCCGGTACCAACAACTATCTTGGTCTGACCTTCGACACTGGCGCCATCGCGGCCGGTCAGGCGGCGATGGCGGCCAGCGGCACCGGCACCACGGGTTCGCGTATGGCGAACGGTACCTATCGCGATCATTTACAGCTGGAAGCGGAATTGGCGGCTTTTTTCGCGACGCCCTACGCGATGGTGTTCTCGACCGGCTACGCCGCCAATTTGGGTGCACTCGCGGCCTTGTTGGCGCCCGGCGATGCCGTGTTGCTTGATGCCGAGGCCCATGCCAGCCTCTTCGACGGCTGCCGCCTGAGCGGCGCCGATATTTTCCGTTTCAAACATAACGACGCCGACAGTCTCGCCAGCCGCCTGCGACGCCTGGGCGAGCGGGCCAGTTCCGCTTTGATCGTCGCCGAGGGGCTCTACAGCATACGGGGCGATTGCGCGCCGCTGGCCGAATTCGCTCAAGTCAAACGTGAATTCGGCGCCTGTTTGTTCGTCGACGAAGCCCATTCGCTGGGGCTCTACGGCGCCCATGGTCGCGGTCTGGTCGAGCAGCAAGGCGTAGAAGCTGACACCGATTTCATTGTCGGCACATTCAGCAAGAGTCTGGGCTCAATCGGCGGTTTCTGTGTCAGTCACCATGCGGAACTCGCGCTGTTCCGCTACGCCAGCCGCCCGTATATTTTCACCGCGTCACCCTGTCCGTCCGTGATCGCGACCACCCGTGTAGCACTGGAGCAATTACGCACGCGACCGGAGCTGCGCGAGCGGGTATGGGCCAATGCCCACCAGCTCTACGCCGCGCTGGCGGCGCTCGGATTAGAGCTCGGGCCCGATGTGAGCCCGGTGGTCGGCATTTCTTTCCGCCAACGCGAAACCGCATTCGCCTGCTGGCAAGGCTTGTTCAATGCTGGGATTTACACCAATCTCATTCTGCCGCCAGCGGCGCCGGACGGCGGCAGTCTGATCCGCTGCAGCGTGACGGCAGCCCATAGCGGCGCGCAGGTCGAGGCCATCATCGCCGCTTTCAGCGATGTCTGCCGCGACCTGGGTGTCGGCCGCCATGCGGCCTGAACGACATCCAGCTCAAGCGAGCGCGCGGCGCACCGCGATGCTCATGCCGATGAGTGTTACGAGCGACATTGCGACCGTCGCGACGCCGGGGCCGGTCAAGCCGAACTGCGGCGTCAGCCACTGGAACGCGGCGATGAATAGCAGCGATGCCAGCACTTGCACGCCGAGCATGGCCTTCGCGCAGCCGAGTGCATAAGCGGCCGGTCGCAGCGGCGAAGCCGCCATTTCCAAGGTTGCTGCCGCGATCAACCAGCTCAACAACCCAGCGGCGGGCGCATAGCCCTCGCCGACAGTCAGGTTCAATAACGGTGCGCCCAGCCACAGTGACGCGATGGCCATCGCCAGCGCCGGTAGCCCCATCATTGCCGCCATGCTGATGATGATTTTGTTGAACGCCCAATCGCGTCGGTGGTGCAGGCGCGCGAGGTCAGGGTAGATAGCTTGGCGCACCAGCAGGGCAGGTTTGGCCACCACATTGGCGAACTCGCGGGCGATACGGAACATCGCCGCACCCTGCGGACCAAGCAGAGCGCCGGCATACAAAGTACCGAGCGATTTCGGCACTAGATCGAGCGTCGCCTGCCAGTAGAGGACATTCAGAAAGCTCCAGATGCCTGGATGACTATGGCCGAGATCGGCCAGACCAAACGGCCCACGCAGCCGTCGCCATGGAATGCGTGCAAATACCACCTGCGCGCCGTAGCACAAGGTGGCTAGGTACTGCACGAACTGCGCGCTGGCCCAAACTGCGGCGATGCTGCCAATACTGGCGTGACCGAGTTCGGTTACCAACACCACGCCGCCGAGGCGCCAGGCACTGCTCAGCACCTGCACCCGGCTTAGCGCGTCGAAACGGTCGAAGATGCGCAACGAACCGCTGGCGGTCGCGGTGCCGGAGCCGAGCAGGACCAGGCTGTACCCCATCGCCACCGCAGTGGTGGTTGTCGACCAACCCATGAGCGGGCCGGCTGCGAATGCGACGCCGATGGCGATGACCGCCCCCGACACCGCACTCACGCAATCAAGCAGCAGGGAGACGCGCAGCAGACGCGCGAGACCCTCGTGGTCCTGATCGTCGGCCAGAGCCACGCCGTAGCGCACGATAGCCTCGAACGGTTTGATATTGACGAAGCCGCGCACGACGAGCACATAGGCGCTGATCAAGGCCACCACGCCGAAATCCTCGGGACCCAGCGCGCGCGCGCTGAGTAGGGTTGCATGAAGCCCAGCCCGCCGCCCGCCGCGCGACCACTGGCCAGGACCACGAAGTTCTGCAGCACCCGCCGTAGCGCGGGCGTAGCGAACCAGCCGCTCAGCATCAGCGAAAGCCGCCGCGGCGGTACAGGCGCCACAGCAAGCCCCAGCCGAACAGCAGCGGATGACGGCGTTGCAGGGCGGTCGGTTGTTCGACGACGCCCGAATGGCGCGCGACCTTCCATACCACGTAATCGAGCGGATCGTTGAAGGTAAACGCCGCCTTGAGCAAACGTGCGACGGATAAGCACTTGCCGAGCAGGCGCCGCCGCCGCCATGCCTGGCTGGCGTGGGTCGAGGCCCCGACCGTGGGCCGGTGTCGCCACTCGCACGGCGCGATGCGCTCCAGTCCGAGCCCGGCCGCAAGCGCTTCAAGATGCGCATCCAGCGTGTCGCGATAGTCGACATACAAGCGCGCTGCGGCTTGCGGATTTTCCGCACGCAGCTCGGCGCCATAGCTGCGCGTGAAGGCCTGCCGCCACAGCGCTTCGCTCGTGAAAGTTTGCGGCATGATGGCGATGCTGCTGGCCAGTACGCGCTCTGCGGCCAGACGGCAGAGCGCGCCGATGCGCGCGCGCACTGCGGGGTCGCGCGCCTGCAGGACGACGCAGGGTTGCGCGAAGCGTGCCCAGAAATAGGAGTGGAAATCGCCGCCAATACTTCGCGCGAAATGATCGAGCGTGACGGTGGCGACCTTGGCGGTGTGGCGCGCACCGGCGACCTCCAACATGACGTGATAAACATTGGGTGGCAGCAGGCGATTGGCGACGCCGGCCAGTCTCGGCAGACACCCATAGCTGTCGAGCATTAGATAGAAATCGAGCACCGTATCGCGCTTGCCGCGCAGATAGGATCCATAGGCCACTACCGCCAGCAGATGCGCGCCGAAGCGTGCTTCGAAGTGCGCGACGAAAGCGCCGAGGATGGCATCGGTAGTCGCTGCAATGGGCTCAGCCATAAGCACCGCGTGTACCGGCGAAGGTGCGGAAGGCCTGTGGGTGCGCTGTGTTGGCAGCCGGATCGGTCAGCCATGAGCGCAGTGGGCCGTGGCGCAGCCGTTCGGATATTGCATAGATCAGTCGCAACGCCACCACCACGCTGCTCGCGGCGGTCCACCACGCGACGCCGAACAGCGCCCAGTCCGGGTGTCCGCACAACAGCGCGATGCTGAGAATAATCAGACAGGGATTGCGACGCGCCGTGACCAGCCGGAAGTAGGCGTCGAAGGGGCGCCAGGCAAACAGGCTGCAGGAACCGAGCGCGTGGAATAGTGCCTCCAATCCACGACCGGCGAGATAGCCGCCGACGATCAATTGCACCATCAGCTGCTGCGTGCCGGGGTCGAGCGCGCTACCCAGCCCGGTTCCCCACAGCAGGTACCAGAACGGTGGATGGACGATATCCATGCCATGGTCCAGCCAGTGTCCGACTTTGCTCGACTGCACCGTGACCCGGGCAAGCTTGCCATCGACGGTGTCGAGCAAGGTCATCACCCAGCCGCATGCCAGCCCGCTCGCGAATGCACCTTGGGCGAACAACCAGGCGGCCGCGATCACCAGCACCAGGCCGGTGAGCGTCACTCTATTGGGCGAGATACCGGCCTTGGCACACCAGCCGACGACATATCGCGCCGGGCGCGGCCACAGCCATTTGGTAACCAAATCGGTGATGCCCTTGTAAGAGTTTCCATACAGGAGGCTTTCGAGTGCAGTGCGCCGATCCGAGCGCATCGGTTCCAGCAGAGGTGGCTCGACCCGGCGCAGGTGATCGTCGTATTGCTCGAGCTCGGCCGGCCGCACGAGGCGCGCGCCCGCTGGCCGTGGCGCGGACGACGATGCCAGCGCAGCAGCGAATTCGACCGCCCTTGCACCGCTACAGGCGGCGCCTGCCAGACCGCCGTCGAGCGGACATTCCAGCAAGCTGTTGTCCTGTTTGGCGAGCGCCGTGATAGTGCGCTGTTCGAACAAATAAGCGGCCTGCACCAGCACCACACGCGCCGCGCTGGCGGCCGCTTGAGGCAGGGTGGTGATGTCGGTGAATCCAGCCGCGCGCAGCTGTCGTTCGAGTCGCTGGCGCGAACTCAAGCCCCACAGGCGCAGCGGATGGTCACCGAGTATGCAGGCAATGCTGACCATGGGATATACTGCCCCTCTCGACGATTGTTGAGTAAATCATTGAATTATAGAAACTTCAGAGATCGGCGGTAAAGGGTTGTGACGGTACGTCTACTCCATCTCACCGATCCGCACTTGAGCTCGCTGGCCGGTGTGTCGCGGTGGGCACTGCATGGCAAGCGAGCGCTTGGCTTTCTGTCGTGGTGGAGCAAGCGCCGTCATCAGCTGAGCGCCGCCACTCTCGCCCGCGTCACCCAGGCGGCAGGTTTGGAGGGCGCCGCGCTGGCCTTGGTGACGGGCGATCTTGTGCATCTGGGTCTGCCGCAGGAACTGCGCCAGGCGCGTGCCTGGCTGGATACCCTCGCCGCCACCCAGCCGGTGGTGCTGGTGCCCGGTAATCACGATTGCTACCGCGCCGATGCCGCACGCGGCATCGAACAGCAGTGGCCGGTTTATCTGCACGGCGATGCCGGTGCCGCCACGTTTCCGCGGCTGGTCACTTGTGACGACGTCTCAATCATCGCGCTGTCCTCGGCCGAGCCCAGGCCCTGGTGGTCGGCCGGCGGGCGTCTCGGGCCCGCGCAACTTGCCACCCTGGAGAGCCTGCTGGCGCAAAGCGCCGGCCGCTTTCGTTGCGTGATGCTCCATCATGCACCTCTGCGTGAGCAGGCGCCGGCGCGCAAAGGCCTGGCCGACGCGATTGAATTCACCGCCTTGCTGCGACGGGCGAAAGTCGAGCTGGTGTTGCATGGTCATTTACATCACAACGCCATGCAGGTGCTGGATGAGCGTACGCGTATCGTGGTCACCGCGCCGGCCTCAAGCGCCGTCGCCAGCAACCCCGCCTCCTATCGAGTCTTCGACATCGCGCGCGTAGGCGCCCACTGGCAGATCGCCTGCACACTTAAGTGCGAGCAGGCCGATGGACAGATGGCGGTGCATAGCCGCGCGTCATGGTCGATCCCGACCGTGCTCATGTGAGTACTCACGCGCTGCGGCGGATGCCGACCACGGCCAGCAGCAACAACACGGCGGACGGCGCCAGCGCGGTCGGCGCCGGTGGCAGATCGAGCAAGCTTGAGAGATGGCTCGTAATCTGGTCGAACAGATAGAAGCCGATGCCGGCCGCGCCGCCCAGCGCTACACGAAAGCTCGCTGTACGGCTGTGCATGCTGGCCATCACAAAGGGCAGGCCGAGCAGGGTCATACCGAACAAGGCGATCGGCAAGGACAGCTGTTGCCACAACATTGCCTGAAACTGCCGCGTATCGACGCCCGAGCCTTCCATCTCGTGGATATAGGCATAGAGATCGAAGACCGACAGCGCATGGACCGGCGCGATCAGGGTCGCCATCTGCTCGGGCGTGAGGAAACTCTGCCAATCCAGTGTTGCCATGCGCCGATGCTCGACCGAGTCTTCGCCCAACACGCGTTCCTCGACGTCGTGCAGCCGCCACTTGCTATCAGTGACGATGTCGGCCTTGTCGGCTTGCACTAAGCGCTGCAAGCGGCCGCGCACGCCCAGTTCGTAGATTTCTATGTCGCGCGGAATGCGTCCAAAGTCGACGCCGCCGACGCGGATGAAGCGATTCTCATGCCGGCTCCAGAATTCGGTCCCACCCAGCGCAGTCTGCGGTAGGGTCTTGGAGCGGTATTCTTGAGCCTGGCGTTCGACCAACGGGATCACGGTCGCACGGGCGGTCATGGCGACCACGACCACGATGGCGCTCAAGACCAGCAAGCCGCGCGCAATTCGCCCTGGCGACATGCCGGCCGCACGCAGGGCCAGCAATTCGCCGTGATTGGCGAGTGCGCCGAGTCCCAGCACCGAGCCAAGCAAGGCGGTGACTGGCAACAAATCGATAATGCGGGTGGGCAGGGTGAGGATCACGACGGCGATGGCGTCGGCCGTGGTGAAGCGGCCGACACCGACGTCATCGAGTTCCTCGGTCAAGGCCAGAAAGCTGAACAACACCAGCAGCAACACCAGCACCGCACAGGCGGATTTCAAGAAGTTGAGTGCGATGTAGCGATCGACCAGCGTCATGGCGCGCAGTGTAAGGGATGTCCGCGCCAACGCGCAGGCGCGCGCTTGAGCGCGGTCAGACTCGTGCTGTGCGCGAGAACGGCGTCGAGTTCCAGATCACGAGCAAGCTGGCGGCCAATAGTGCCGGCACCCACCAGATACTTGGCAGCCATTGGTGCTCGACCCAAGTGCGGCCGATGCCGAGCAGGTTGTAGTACAGGGCGTAAATGCCGATCGCGACGGGCAGGCGCGTGAAGCGCCCCTGACGCGGCCGCGTTTCGGCCAGCGCCAGTGCGGTCAAGGCCAGCAGCAAGGTCGACACTGGCGTCGACAAGCGCCATTGCAGCTCGGCACGGTCTTGCGCATCGCGCGACAGCAGCAGCGCTGCAGTCGGTTCGGACTTGGTACGGTATTCGCGCTCCAGCGTGTGCGCGGCTTTTATCGACAAGGTCAGGGTGGCGAAATTGCCGTAGAAGTCCGAGCCGCCAGCAACATTCTTGTAGATGCTGGCATCGGACAGGGTCAGGCGGTGGCGGTCGGGGGTGGCGAAGGGCTTGAGTGCGCCGTTCGGTGCTGACATCACCACCACGCCATCGCCACGCCGTTCGCGGATGAAGACGCCGCTCAGGGACCGTCCATCGGCGCTGATGTGTTCGACATAGACCGCGCGATTGTTGGCGTCATAAAGATAGAAACGATGGGCCTTGACACGATCAAGTTCCGAGGAGGCGTCGGCTTGCGCCTTGAGTTCGAACATCGCAGAGTAAGCCCACGGTCGCACTGTGCACGAGAACGCGCCGATCGCGGTGGCGAGTAGCAGGCTGCCCATGATCAGTGGTCGCTGCAGGCGGCGGCGGCCGTAGCCGCAAGCCTGCATGGCGGTCAGTTCAGCATGGCTGTTCAAGCGGCTGAAACCGACGATGAGGCCGAAATACAGCGCCAGCGGTAGCAGTACTTCGAGCGCGATGATGGATTTGTACAGCGTCAGCAGGGCCACTTCGTCGGCGCGCAGCAGTCCGCCGGCGGCATCGGTCAGGAAGCGTGTGAGGCTGTAGGCCAGGAACACCACCGTTAGCGCAGCCGCAACCGCCGCGAAGCTCGCGCCGATTTCACGTAGCAAATAGCGATCGAGCACCACGATGGTCAAGTCAACGCGTATGGGCAGCAATAGGGTCGGCGGCAACCGGTATGATGGGCAGCGATGGCGGGTGGCGCAACCGCTCGCGGCGCTTGTCGGCCTGCTGATCGGTCAAGTCGCCCACGGCGAC
>JANLSI010000339.1:0-3751 GCA_031362345.1 Pseudomonadota bacterium | reverse complement strand
GTCAGGCAAGGGGGTGGGACGAGGCCGCAGTCCTGGGCAAGGCGCCCGTCGCGGCTTCGCGCCCGCTTGAGCGCGGCTGAGTCGCGACTCGCTTGGCGCAGCTCAAGCCGCGACCGGATGACTCTTGAGCAGCTGCGTCACGCGATCGGAGGGCTGTGCGCCGACCGACAACCAGTAATCGTAACGCTCACGGTTGATTCGGAAACCCTCTTCGTTGGGGGTCGCAAGTGGGTTAAAGAAGCCCACACGCTCGATGTGACGACCGTCGCGCTTGTTGCGACTATCGGCGACGATGATGTGATAGAAGGGCCGCTTCTTGGCGCCACCACGGGATAAGCGAATCGTAACCATCTTTTCTTAAATCCTCTGACTTCGGTGCGGAGCCTTAGCACCACCGTTAAATTGACACGGCCAATCGCCGCCATCGATCCCAGCGCGCATTAACCCTTAGCCTTCTAAGACGGCTTTCATGCTGAGGCGAATACGGCCCTGCTTGTCGACTTCGAGCACTTTGACCTTCACCACGTCGCCCTCGGACAGTTTGTCGCTGACATTCTCGACGCGCTCGTTGGAGATCTGAGAGATATGTACCAGACCGTCCTTGCCCGGCAGGATGTTGACGAAAGCGCCGAAATCCATGAGCTTCTGCACGCGACCTTCGTAAATCTCGCCCACTTCCACGTCTGCCGTTATGGCCAACACGCGTGCCTTGGCAGCTTGACCGGCGGCGTTGTCGACCGAGGCAATCCTGATGGTACCGTCGTCGTCGATGTCAATGGTCGCGCCCGTCTGCTCAGTGATCTGACGGATAGTCGAGCCACCCTTACCGATGACGTCACGAATCTTATCCGGCGGAATCTTGATGGTGATGATGCGCGGCGCGTAATCCGACATTTCGCTACGGGCGCTCGACAAGACCTTATTCATTTCACCAAGGATATGCAGGCGGCCACTCTTGGCCTGAGCCAGTGCGACTTCCATGATCTCGCTGGTGATGCCATCGATCTTGATGTCCATCTGCAGCGCGGTGATGCCCTCGGCGGTACCCGCGACCTTGAAATCCATGTCGCCGAGGTGATCCTCGTCGCCCAGGATGTCCGACAGTACGACGAAACGATCGCCTTCCTTGATGAGACCCATCGCGATGCCTGCGACCGGCGCCTTGAGCGGCACACCAGCATCCATCAACGACAGGCTGGTGCCGCACACCGAAGCCATCGAACTGGAACCATTGGACTCAGTGATCTCCGACACCACGCGGATCACATAGGGGAAGCTGCTCATGTCGGGCATGACGCCGACGATGGCGCGCTTGGCCAGGCGGCCATGGCCGATTTCACGACGCTTGGGCGAACCGACGCGACCGGTCTCGCCGACGCTGAAGGGCGGAAAGTTGTAGTGCAGCATGAAGGGCTCGCGGCGCTCACCTTCGATGGCATCAATGATCTGGGAATCGCGTTCGGTGCCCAGCGCTACGACCACTAGCGCCTGGGTCTCACCACGAGTGAACAGCGCCGAACCATGGGTGCGCGGCAGAATGCCGGCCTCGATAGTAATGGCACGGACGGCGTCCTTAGTGCGACCGTCGATACGCGGGTTGCCCGCGATGATGCTGTTCCGCACCACTTCGTATTCGAGGTCGCTGATCACCGCCGCAATCTGACGGTCGCTCCATTTCGAACCATCGCCCAACAGCGCACCGATGATTTCGCTCTTGAGGGCCGACAGGCGGTCACGGCGCTCCAACTTGTCGACGATACTGTAGGCACTGGCGAGCGCACCACGGTAGCCATCGGCCACCGCTTTCACCAGCTCTTCGTGGTGGGTGGTGGCCGTCCACTGCCGAGGCGTCGGGTTGATCTTGGCCGCCAGCTCCTTGATGGCATCGATCGCCACCTGCATCTGACGGTGACCGAAGTTGACTGCACCAAGCATGACTTCTTCCGACAAGCTCTTGGCTTCCGATTCGACCATGAGCACCGAGGTCGCCGTACCAGCGACAACCAGGTCGAGTTGCGAGTCGTCGAGCTGCTTGAAGCTTGGGTTGAGCAGATACTGGCCATCCCGGTAACCGACGCGCGCGGCAGCGATCGGACCCATGAAAGGCAATCCCGAAACAGCCAGGGCGGCCGATGAGCCGATCATCGCCGGGATGTCAGGGTCGACGGTCGGATCGAGCGACATCACCGTAACAATGATCTGGACTTCGCTGTTGTAGCCGCTCGGGAACAAAGGACGAATGGGGCGATCGATGAGGCGTGAGGTCAAGGTTTCCTTTTCAGTCGGACGCCCTTCGCGCTTGAAGAATCCACCTGGAATCTTACCGGCCGCGTAGGTGCGCTCCTGATAATCGACCGTCAACGGAAAGAAATCTCGGCTCGCGTCGCTGGACTTCGAACCGACGACCGTAGCGAGTAGAACGGTGTCACCCATCGTGACCAGCACCGCACCCGTCGCCTGCCGCGCAATGCGGCCCGTTTCCAGCGTGACGGTTTGACTACCGTATTGAAATGATACCGTTGTTGCCGACATAAGATTTTACCCGCTCATACAAAATGAAGAGCCGCTGACATGGCAGCGGCTCGAAGACCCGTGGCGCGAAGACGGATGCGAAGACCCGGACTTACTTACGCAGCCCCAGTCGAGCAATCAGGCCACGATAACGTTCGGTATCGCTGCGCTTGAGATAGTCGAGCATCTTGCGACGGCTGTTGACCATACGCAGCAATCCCTGACGGGAGTGGTTGTCATGCGTGTGGATCTTGAAATGTTCGGACAAATCGTTGATGCGCGCTGACAGCAGCGCAACCTGCACCTCAGGCGATCCGGTGTCTGTACCCGACAGTTGATACTCGCTGATGATCGCGCTCTTGTGCTCATTCGACAATGACATCTACCGACTCCTACACCGCTACTCTGTTCATCTAATTGATTGAAATGGCCGCGTATTCTAAACGCGCGCACGCTTCAGTCACAAGGCGTTTATGCACTGGAGCGCGCGGACTCGCCAGCGTCTTGCGCCGGCTCCGCACGAAACAGCCGTCGCGGCGCCACCCGCCCGTCGGACAAAACCTCACCGACCCCGACAAATCGGCCCAGGTCGTCATATAGCCGCAGCAACCCAGTGGTGGGTGCCTTGGGCACCAGGACCGGATGGCCGCGCTCCAGATAAAAGCTGCTCTCAGCACTGAGATCGACGCGCGGCATCAGCAGCAAAGCGCCGTCGATTGGAAGCAGGCTGCGATCGAGCTCAGCCTCGCCGCGCTGGGCCAACCATTCGAGCCGTTCCAGCGTCCAGGCATCGGCCAGTTGATAAGGCCCTACGCCGTCGCGGCGCAAGCGCGAGACATAGCCGCCACAGCCCAGCACCTCGCCAATGTCCTCGGCCAGGGTCCGCACATAGGTGCCTTTCGAGCAGCTGACCATGACCTCTAGCCGCGGATTGTCGAAAGCCAACACATCGAATCCGTGGATGGTGACAGTGCGCTTCTGGCGTTCAACCTCAATACCCTGATGGGCGAGCTTGTAGAGCGGCTGACCCTTGTGCTTCAAAGCCGAATGCATGGGCGGCAACTGCTCAATCGGGCCGCGAAAGCCAGCCACCACACGCTCGACGTCGGCCAAGGTGATGGTATCAGTCGGCCGTTCATAGACGCTCTCGCCTTCACTATCGCCGGTGGTTGTGCGCCGCCCGAGGGTGAATTCGGAAAGGTAGCGCTTGTCCGCGTCGAGCAGGAACTGACAAACCTTG
>JANLSI010000321.1:0-13702 GCA_031362345.1 Pseudomonadota bacterium | reverse complement strand
CGAAACTATCGACGCTGGCTTGATCCTGTATTTCTCAGCACCGGCGTCCTTCACCGGCGAAGACGTGTGCGAGTTTCACACCCACGGCAACCCACTGCTCATGCAGGATTTATTGCAAGAATTGTGTCGCCAGGGCGCGCGTCCCGCACGCCCGGGAGAGTTCTCAGAGCGCGCGTTCCGCAACGGCAAACTCGATCTCGCCCAGGCCGAAGCCATCGCTGATCTAATCGAGAGTCGCTCGCTTCGCGCTGCCCGGTCGGCCTTGCGCACGCTGCAGGGTGAGTTCTCTAAACGCATTCACGCCATCGTCGAGGCCCTCATTACTTCGCGCGTGGCTTTCGAAGGCGCAATTGATTTCCCTGACGACATCCCAGGCGAAACGCTTGCGGCGGCCGAGTTCCCACGGGTCGCTGCCAATCGCGATCAGATCCGCGCTTTGCTGGCCAGCGCACGCCAGGGCGCACGCCTGCACAGCGGCGCGACGGTCGCCATCGTCGGTGCGCCCAACGTTGGTAAGTCAACCTTATTGAACCGCCTGGCCCGTGCCGACAAGGCCATCGTCAGCGCCATACCTGGTACGACCCGCGACATCATTGAGGTCGATACGTTGATTTGCGATGTGCCCGTCCGCCTATGCGACACCGCCGGTCTGCGCCCGACCCAAGACCCCATCGAGCAGGAGGGTATACGCCGCGCGAGCCAGGCAATGAGCGGTGCCGATCTGATCCTGCTCATGACGGAAGACCCAATGGTGCAAGCGCCGGCCGCACAGTTCGAAGCGCTCGGCCAGGCAGGCCCGTCGAATACCCAAGTGTTGATAGTGCACAACAAAATCGACACCCTCGGCCTGCCCGCTGCGCGTATTTCTACGCCCGACGCAGAACACGTTTTCATCTCCGCCCG
This sequence comes from Pseudomonadota bacterium, assembly GCA_031362345.1. Taxonomy (GTDB): domain Bacteria; phylum Pseudomonadota; class Gammaproteobacteria; genus JADJYF01. Next base: position 12,799 of record JANLSI010000321.1, on the reverse strand, counting down.
CGACGGTGGCGGCGTGGATCTGCTGATGGAAACGCTCGGCGTCCTGCTTGGTATCGAAGCGAGTGAAGAAAGCGAATTCGTTGCGCGCAGTCGTCATCTCGACGCGCTTGAGCTTGCCAGCGCCGAACTTGCGCCACTCACCCTAGCGCTCGCCACCAACGCCCCCGAACTTGCCGCAGAAGGCCTGCGCCGCGCCGCCGACGCTTTACACGCGATTATAGGCGGGGGTGGCAGCGAAGCCCTGCTCGGAGAAATTTTTTCGCGCTTCTGTATTGGCAAATGACACGGCCTTTTCCTAGGGCATGTCCTGCTGCAACCGTCGAGAGCCCTGAGCGCGCGCGTCTGCTCGTCGTTACTCTGAGTAACATCGGCGACGTGGTGTTGACCACGCCGGTGTTGGAAGCTCTGGCCAACCACTTCCCCAACACATCTATCGATGTTTTTGCCGACGCGCGCTCAGCCCAGCTGCTGGCCGCTGCGCCCTATGTGGGCGACATCTTCCTCTACAACAAACGCGCCGGCTGGTCTGAGCGTTGGTGCTTGCTGCGCGCTCTGCGTCGCCGCCGCTATCGCTTGGTGGTCGACCTTCGCAGCCCCGTCGTTGCCTATCTGCTGCGCACCGAGCAGCGTCTGTGCAAAGCGAGTCGCCGTCGCCCTGGCCTGCATGCCGCCGAAGAACATTTCGCCACACTGGCACCGCTGCTAGCGCAGCGCGTGCCACCGCCGTGTCGCTTGCATCTCACCACCGCCGACCGCGAATCGGCCGCGCAGCTACTTGCGCCCCTGCCGGGTGAGCGCTGGCTGGCGCTCGCGCCGGGCGCCAACTGGCCGGGCAAGAAATGGCCGCGCGATCACTATCGCAGCTTGCTTGCCCTCGCCGCTAAGTCCTTCGACGGCGCGATCATCGTGGGCTCGCATCTGGACGTAGACGATGCGCGGTCGATCGTAAGCAATGACCTGCCGCACGTGATTACCGCTGGTATCACCGAACTGCGTACGGCTGCGGCGGTGCTCGCGCGCGCACACGCCTTTGTCGGCAACGACTCTGGTCTGGGCCACATCGCCGCCGCGATGGGCATTCCTACGCTCACCCCCTTCGGTCCTGGCGACCCGACGCGCTATCGACCATGGGGGCCACGCGCACGCGTCGTGCAGGCACCGCAGGACAATCTGGCCCTGCTCACGCCACAACGGGTGTGGTTCGCGCTCCAAGCTTTGCTCGATCAGGAAATCCGGACGCCCTGAATGCGCATCGCCCAGATCATGTTGGCGAAAGGCTTCGGCGGCGCTGAGCGCTCGTTCGTCGATCTGAGTCTGGCGCTTGCCGCGCAGGGTCACCAGGTGCTCGCGATTGGCGATGGGCGTGGCCTTGCGTTGCCGCTCTTGGCGGCTCAGCCCACTATCGAATGCGTCAGCGTGCGTTGTCATGGCCACTGGGATCTGCTTGCGCGTCGTGCGTTGCGACGCCAGCTGCAGCGCTTCGCGCCGCAGATCGTACAAGCCCATCTCGCGCGCGCTGCCCACCTCGGCGGCCACGCTGCCCATGCGCTCGGACTGCCGACGGTGGCCAAGACCCATAACCTGGTCGACGTGAAGTACTACCACGACATCGACGCGTTGGTGCCCACCACGGCCGCGCAAGCCGCTCACCTGCGCGCGCAAGGCGTGCACGCGCGCGCACTGCATCTGATCCCGAACTTTTCTGCCATTCACACCGTAGCGAGTGTCGATCGGACTGCAGGCCCGCCATGGCTCATCAAGAGCGCTGGACGCTTGGTGCCCAAGAAAGGCTATGCCGCGCTGCTGTCGGCCTTTGCCCGCGTGCGTGGCGACGGTGTGGATGCGCGCCTGGTGATCGGCGGTGAGGGCCCCGAGGGTGCGCGATTAAAAGCGCTTGCGCAGCGCTTGGGTATCGCGCGCGCGGTCGAGTTTCCAGGCTGGATAGATAACGTCGCCAGCTTTCTGCGCGACGCCCATGTCTTCGTATTGCCCTCTCACGACGAACCCTTTGGCATCGTCGTGCTGGAGGCGATGGCCTCAGGTGTCCCGATCGTCACCACCCCCACCGCCGGCCCCTTAGAAATTCTCGACGACAACACCGCTTGCTTCGCCGCCCACGACGACGCGCCGGCCCTCGCGCGTGCCATTACGCAAACGCTGGCCCACTATGATGCTGCGTGCCGACGCGCGAATGCCGCGCTCCAAAGTTTTCGCGAGCGCTATAGCGCGGAGGTCGTGGTCGCGCGCTACCTGGCGCTCTACACCGATTTAATCGCTGAGCAGGCCGAGCGCCGCCAGGCGTAACCACACGATTTCGACGCTCACCGCCGCGAGACAATGGCCGCTACGCGCGCCCTGATAGCGCGGTTCGTAATCGACACAGGCGATCACATGGGTGGCCTGTCCGAGCGCATGATTGCGCCGCCAGTCACTGGGTCCGAATAAGCCGAACACCGGGATGTCGGCGGCCGACAGTACATGCATCGGCCCCGAGTCATTGGTCACGGCACAGGCCGCGTGGCGACCTAGCTCGGCGAGCTCGACCAACGTGAAAGCACCGGTCGCATCGATGCCGCCGCTGCGTGCAAGTTCGCCATTGCGCGCCCGATCGGGGGCCGCGCCCAGCCACACCACGCCGCGCCCTGCGGCCAGCAAGCGCGCGGCTAAGGCCGCGAAATGGGGCCAGATCTTTTCCGGCCGGCCGGCACTCGCGCCCGCATGCAGCAGCACGAAGGGCCTGGTGCTCAAGCCATGAGCTGCACGCCACGCGCTCACTTTTTGCCGTGCCGCCGCGTCGCATGGCAAGTGCGGCCGGTCGGCAACATCGGTGATGCCCCCGCTCGCCAGCACCGCACGCAACCGTTCGAAGATATGGCATTGGCCCGCCCAGGCATCGGCCGGATGATGGGTATAGGGAAAGCGATTATGGTTGCCGACGCGCTCGCGCGTACCCGACAATGCGCACCATAGCGCGGTGCGGTCATTGGCCTGCAGATCGTAGATGCGGTCGAAATGCGCGCCACGCAAAAAACGCAGCACGGCAAGATTATTGCGCCACCCTGCGCGCGCGAAACTGGTCACGCGATAGTTTGGCCAAGCGGCGAACAAGGGCGCGAAAGTCGGTGTGGTCAACAACTCAAGCTCGTCGTGGGCGTGATGACGCGCGATAGCTTCGAGCAAGGGCGTCGCCATCACGATATCACCGAGAGCCCCGAGCTTGATGACCAGTATCCTGCTCACGCCGCCGGCCCCTGCATCACTGTGTTGCCCATGACAGTTTCATCCCAACAGATCATCGGCTTCCACTTCCATGCCTGGCGACGTAGCCTGGGTAATTTCGCCCTGCTCAGCCAGCGCCATTGCGTGGGCCAGATCGCGAGCATGCATCAGTCCGGCACCCATTGGCTGAAGTTCATGCTCGCCAATGCCCTAGCTTATCAATACGGCACGCCCCCGCCGGCCTATAACCACGCCAACGATGTCATCGGTGGTCCGCGCGACCCGATTATCCATGCCGCCCTGCCACGACTGATCAGCAGCCATAGCATGCCTCACCCACTGCTGAGTTTTGCCTGGACACAAAAGCAACTTGGTCTGCCGCGTTATTTAGTACTGGTGCGCGACCTGCGCGCCTCGCTGGCTTCGAACTATGTGAAATGGTGCCAACGCTATGGCGTCGATTTCAGTACCTATCTGCGCGGTGACGTCGCCGGACGCCGTTATAACAGCGACATCTGGTGGACACTACGCTTCATGAATGCGTGGGGGGATGCCGCCGCGCGCGTGCCGCAACGCATCACCGTGCTGCGCTATGAAGATCTACAGGCCGATGCCAGCAGCGAACTCGCGCGCGTTGCCGCTCACTTGCGGCTCGACTTGAGCGCGGCGGCGATTGCCCATGGCGTCGCGCAAGCAGACAAATCGAGCATGGCGAAGCGCGACGATCCCCGCCGTCCGCCCGGCGCGGTGCGCGTGACAGGCGACGAACTCATGCCCGTCTATAGCCGTGCCGATCGCGCCTTCGTCAGCGTCGTGTGTCAGCGTTGCCTGCGGCACGACTTCGGTTACGACTACGCCAGCGCAGACTAACGCGCGACCTCGGCATATACCCCAAGCGTCGCATGCTGTAGCGCCTCGACGGTATAGGGATGTTCACGGGGCACTGGCTGGGGTGCGGCGAGCAAGGCGGCGATCCGCGCCGCCGCCCCCTGGATATCGCCTTTGTTCACCAGGCCCTGGGGATAAAGCCCGCGCAGAATTTCACCGGTACCGCCGTAGTCATACCCCACCACCGGTGTGCCGACGCTCAGTGCCTCGATGGTAGTGCGGCCAAACGCCTCGGGCTCAGTCGTCAACGAGCAGGCGATGCTCGATATCGATAGCAGCTCGCGCAGATCGCTACGTTGGCCAAGAAAGCTCACGTCTGTGATCAGACCCAGCGCCGCGACACGCGCCCGCAGTTCGTTTTCGAAGACGTGTTTACGTGGATGAGCAGCGCCGGCGATGAGTCCGTGCACGGCCAGGCCACGTTTGCGCAACAAGGCGATGACTTCAATGAAGTCCAGCTGCCCTTTCCATCGTGTCAGGCGCGCCGGCAGAATCAGCAGCGCGCGGCCGGCAAGCGTTGGGTACTCGGCATGCCAGGCCGCCAGCCATGTCGCTGCGGGTTGGAAGTCATAGGAATAATCGGCGCGATCGACGCCGCGCGGAATGACCACGATGCGCGCGCCATTGACGGGGGGATAGTTGCGGATGATATAGCCGCGGATGAAATCGGAAATCGCGATCACGCGCTCGCCACTGACCATGATGCGTGAGTAAGGATTGACGCTGTAGGGCCCGTGTACGGTCGTGACCCAGGCCGGTCGTGTTGCCGCGTCGAGTCCGCGCAGCGCGAGGTGGCCTAGCCAGGCGGGCAGGCGTGAGCGTGCGTGTACAACATCGACCTTGTTGGCGCGCAGGTAATCGCGCAAGACGCCGATGTGGCGCAGGCTGGCTAGCCGTTTCTCACCGATGGCAAGGCTCATATGTTCGGCGCCGCAGGCCGTCAGCTCCGGCAGCAGACGGCCACCGGCGCTGACTACGATGGCGCGGTGGCCGGCGGCGCGCAGGGCCTGGGCAATCTGGAGGGTGCCGCGCTCGACACCGCCAACGTCGAGTTGCGGTAACAGTTGTACGACCGTCAAGCGGCGGCTCATGCCACGCTCACCAAGGCTGGCCAACGCGCCAGGATAAGATCCGCGACGCGCTCGGCTTCGCGCAGCAAAACCGGCGCCGCCGCTGACCCGCGCGCGGCATCCGCCAAGGACATCACTCGCCCACGCGCGCGCAAATCAGCGGCGATGGCGGTGATGCGATCCACACGCCGCGCCGGCACCTCAAGCACGCCTACATGCGCACCGGCGCTGAGGGCCTCGTAGATCATCGAAACGCTATCGGCGCTGACCCACGCCTGGGTCGCGCGCGCCAGCAATGCCGGCAGCCAATCCGGTGGCGCATCGCGACGGCTAACAAACGCCACATTGCTCATGGCGGCCAGGCGCACGGTCAGTGCCGGCGGCGATCGTCGCGAATCGCTCACCACCCAGCGCATGCCCGGCACGCTCGCCAGCAGCTGGGCTAGCTGCGCGAATATCGCTTCGTTGTCCCAGTCGTGATGGGCGGAAGGTCCGCCAAGCAGGATGACACCGAGATCCGTCTCGCGTATCGCTGCCGGCCGCATGGGATTCAGCGGCCCATCGCTCACGATCACCGTCTCGGTCGGTAGCACGCCATCATGGCGGGGAATAATGCATAGGTCGAAACAGCGTTGCGGTAGTTGCGGACGCATGATGCAGACGGTACGTCCGCCACGGGCGCGGCGCGCGGCGAGTAAGGGCCAGCCGCAGGTACGGCCGGCGCCAACGATCAAATCGGGATCGGGCAGCTCAGCCTGGGCCGGCAGGGCGGAAGACAGGAAATCGAATAAGCGCCGCAGCGGCGACGGCACGATAGGCAGCACGTAGTGATCGAGCGCCACGCGCTCCTTCAGCGCCCCGACCAAGCCTTCGCACTGGCGCTCATGACCGCGTTTGCCGTCAGTCCACTGCCACACCACCACGGCGCGCGTCATGGTCCCGACCGCGCGCGGTGCGTCTCAGTTGACCAGGGTCAGCCACTCCGCCGGGCACTTGCGCCGGCCTTCGACCAGGTCCAGATAGATGCTTTGCAACTTCTGCGTGACCGGACCGATCGAACCCGCGCCGATGCGGCGGTTGTCGAGTTCGCGAACGGGCGTGACTTCGGCGGCGGTGCCGGTGAAGAAGCATTCGTCGGCGATGTAAACCTCATCGCGGGTGATGCGCTTCTCTTCCACGGCGATGCCTTCCTCCCGTGCGATTTGCATGACGGTGTCGCGCGTGATGCCTTCCAGCACCGAGGTGATGGACGGCGTATAGAGCTTGCCACGACGCACGATGAAGATGTTCTCGCCACTGCCTTCGGCGACCATGCCGTCGGCGTCGAGCAACAGCGCCTCGTCGTAACCGTCACGCGCTGCTTCCTGCAGAGCGAGTATGGAATTGATGTAGTTACCGCAGGCTTTGGCGTGGGACATGACGCTGTTGACCAGGTGCCGGGTGTAGGACGAGGTCTTGATGCGGATGCCCTTGGTGAGCGCATCGGCGCCGAGATAGGCGCCCCAGAACCACGCTGCCACGGCGACGTGGGTGGACAAATTCTGCGCATGCAGACCCATACCTTCCGAGCCGTAATAGGCCAGCGGGCGGATGTAGGCGGTCTCGAGTTTGTTGTCGCGCACGCTGGCGATGCAGGCGTCACGAATTTGTTCAAGCTGAAGGGCATCTTCATCTCAAGGATGTGGCAGGTGTCGAACAGGCGCTGCACATGGCAGTCAAGGCGGAAGATGGCGGTGCCGCGCGCGGTCTTGTAGGCGCGGATACCCTCGAACGCGCCCATGCCGTAATGCAGTGAGTGGGTCAGGATGTGGACGTTGGCATCGCGCCACGGCACCATCGCCCCATCCATCCAGATCACTCCATCGCGATCGGCGTAACTCATGTGCTTTCTCCTGCGTCCGAATTTCAAGCCAAGACAGTGGTCCAGATCTGCCGAACTTCCTGGCGCTGGGCTTGAAACTGCCGCGCGTCGACCAGCCCGTCCTGCTGTTGCAGGGCGCAGCGATGCAGCGCGGCACGATAAGCAAAATAGGCATCGTGCAGGCCGCGGCACAGCGCAGCCGGCAGCAAACCCAGGTCAGCGATAGTCTCGAGGAGTCGCAGGTTGTCGGTCCAGGTGAGCAGCAGCGGATACTCGTCCGCCCACCGAAGGACGGCGTATTGCACCATAAATTCAATATCAGTAATACCTCCGAGCCCGTGCTTCAGGTCGAAGCTGCGCTCGTTGCCGCGGTCGAGCTCCTTGCGCATTCGCGTGCGCATCTCGGTGATATCGCGCTTGAGCGCAATAGCATCGCGTGGCCGCGCGAGGACGCGCACACGGATATCGCCGAAACGTTGGGCCAGGCCGGTGTCGCCGGCAATGGCTCGCGCCCGCACCAGTGCCTGGTGTTCCCACACCCAGGCCTCGCGGATCTGATAGTCGCCGAAAGCATCGCAGTTGGTGACCAGTTGGCCAGCCGCGCCACTCGGTCGCAGGCGTGTGTCTATTTCATAGGTCGCACCGGACGGCGTGACCGTGCTGAGGAGGTGGATGAGCCGCTGCACCAGGCGACTGAAGAACACATTATTTTCGATCACGCGCTCGCCATCGGTGCGCTGCTCCTCGCCCGTGCTGTCGTGCAGGAACACGAGATCGAGGTCTGAACCATAGCCGAGTTCCCAGCCGCCAAGCTTGCCGTAGCCGATCACACTCACATTGGCGGTGCGCCGCATGCCGTTCCCGACGCAACCCGGCGTGCCATAGCGCGCCACCAGATCGCGCCACGCCAAGCGCAGCGCGCTGCCCACACAGGCCTCGGCGATATAGGTCAGCTGATTGCTGACCTCGGCGATCGGAAACTTGCCAGTGATGTCACTCGCTGCGACGCGCAGCACTTGGCTGTTCTTGAAACTGCGCAGCGTCTCCATCGCCACTTCGAGATCGTCCGCCGCGCCGAGTTGTTCGTGCAGCAGCGCGCGCAGGCGGGCCTGATCGGGCGGTGCATATAACACGCGCACATCGAGCAGCTCATCGAGCAGGATCGGATAGCGGGTGATCTGTTGGGCTATCCAGGCACTGGCCGCGAAGAGATCGATGAGGCGCGCCAGCGCGTCGGGATGGTCGGCCAGGAAGGCCAAGTAGACGCTGCGCCCGGCGATGGCGCGCAGCAGCGCCGCCACGCGCCGAACGGTCTCGTCCAGCACGCCCCGCATACAGATCATCTCAAGCAGCACCGGCATGATGCGATCGAGTCGCACACGGCTGTGCTGGCTCAAGCGCGACTGGAAGCGCTCGGATTTCAGATCGCGCATCACCTCGGTCAACACCGCAGGATCGTGGCGCCCACAACCGGCGAGGCGGGCCGGCAGTGCTTCTTCGTTCGCGCGCTGCCACAGGTGCTGCCACGCCGTTGCTGTGGCCGGCCCTGCCTCGTCACGCGCGCCAGCCGGGTTCAGCAGCGCCTCGAACAGCGTGCGGGTGGACTGGCGATGGGCCGCGAGCCGGGTATGAAACGCCGGCCAATCGGCAAAGCCCGCAGCAAAAGCGATGCGTGCACGTTCTTTGTCGTCGCGCGGCAGCCGGTGGGTTTGCTCGTCGCGCACTTCTTGCAGGCGATGCTCGACCATGCGCAAGAAGCGGTAGCTGGCGCGTAAACGCGCGACTTCCTCGGCTTCCAGCAGCCCCAGTTCACCGCATAAGGCCAAGGTTGGCAGGAGCGATCGATTGCGCAAGCGTGCCTCGCGGCCGCCGCGGGTGAGTTGGAACAACTGCGCGGTGAATTCGATTTCCCGGATGCCGCCGCGGCCGCGTTTGACGTCATCGCTCTGTGCTTCGCTGCTCGCTTCGCGATCGATCAGGGTCTTCATTTCGCGCAGCGCGTCGAGCGCGCCGTAGTCCAGATAACGACGAAACACGAAGGGCCGGATCAGGGCGGCCAGCGCTGTGCGGCAAGGCTCGTCACCACATAGCGCGCGCGCCTTGATCAAGGCATAGCGCTCCCAGTCGCGGCCGTGTACGGCGTAGTAGTGCTCGATGGCGGCGAGGCTGCTGGTCAGGGGCCCACTGTCGCCAAATGGGCGCAGGCGCATGTCGACGCGAAACACGTAACCATCGGCGGTTTTCTCATTCAACAGCCCGATCAGATCGCGCCCGAGCCGGTCGAAATAGTCCTGATGCTCAATGTCTTTACGCCCACCGCGCGTGACGCCGTCCGACTCATAGATGAATAGCAGATCGATGTCAGACGAGAAATTGAGCTCACCGCCGCCGAGCTTGCCCATGGCCAGCACCAGCAGGCTCAAAGGCGCGCCTTGTTCATCGCAAGCGCGCCCGAAACGCGGCTCAAGATGTCGGTGTAGCCAGATGACCGCGTGAGCGACCATGGCGTCGGCAAAAGCGCTCAGTTCAGCCATCACTACGTCGACGGTGGTGTCGAGCACCAGATCGCGCCAGGCGATGCGAACCATCTCGGTGCGGCGCAGACCACGCAACGCGCTTTGGACGGCGCGCAATTCAAGGCAGTTCGCCAGCGCGGCGCTGAGCAAGGCATCGTAAGCGGCACGGTCGTGGGCCTGGGCGAGGGTCGGCGTGGCGAGCAGGTTAAGAAACGCTGTTGGCCAGCGGATCGCATATTCGGCGATGAAGGCGCTTTTGGCGAAGGCGGCGGCTAGCTGTGCCGTCAAGGATGGGTCGGACGCGGTCGCCGCACTCCTCGCATGCGCTGCATAAAAACGTTCGAGCAGACGCGCGGTGTCGTCACGCAGCAGGGTCGGGAGCGCCGCCAGTTCATGCATGGTGTGCTACCGCCATCGGGTCATCGGTGCATGGGCAGTTGATCAAAAATTCGGCGCCGGTGAAACTCAGCCAAGCCGCAGACCCTGCGCGTGTTCCGGTCATTGTCCAATAAACAGTCGTAAGCCGTCATGAGCACCACGCCGCGTCTCGAAAGCAAGTTGCCCGATGTCGGCACCACCATCTTCACCATCATGTCGCAGATGGCCCACGACCATCAGGCCATCAATCTTTCCCAGGGCTATCCCGACTATGACGGCCCGTCGGCGCTCACCGAGCGCCTGGCTTACTACACCACCCACGGCTACAACCAGTACGCGCCGTTGGCCGGCGTGCCGGCGCTGCGCCAGCAGGTGGCGGCCAAGGTCGAGCGCTTCTACGACCATGCCATCGATGCCGACACCCAGATCACCATCACGCCGGGTGCCACCGAAGCGATCTTCTGCGCGGTGCATGCGGTGGTGCGGCCGGGTGACGAAGTCATCATGTTCGATCCGGTCTATGACTGTTACGACCCTGCGGTGCGCCTCGCCGGTGGTGTGCCTGTGCATCTGACCTTGGCGGCGCCCGCCTATCGTATCGACTGGGCTGCGGTGCGGCGCGCCATCACGCCGCGCACGCGCATGATCATGATCAACTCGCCGCACAATCCCTCGGGCAGCGTGGTCGATGAGAGCGATTTGGACGCGCTGCTGGACATCGCCGAGCAGGACGATCTGATCGTAGTGTCGGACGAAGTCTACGAGCATCTGGTGTTCGATGGCCAGCCGCACTGGAGTGTGCTGCGCAAAGCGCGTCTGGCGGCGCGCAGCTACGCCATCTTCTCTTTCGGCAAAACCTTTCACGTGACTGGCTGGAAGACCGGCTATTGCGTGGCGCCGCCGGCGCTGATGGTGGAATTCAAGCGCGTGCATCAGTTCGTGGCCTTTGTCACTGCCACACCGCTGCAGCATGCGCTGGCCGATTTCATGGCCCATCACCCCGAACATCTGGACCAGCTGCCGGCCTTCTATCAGCGCAAGCGCGATCTCTTTAACGCCGCCATGGCCGGCTCGCGCTTCCGCCTCACGGCTAGCGCCGGTACCTTCTTCCAGTTGGCGGAATACAGCGCCGTGTCGGCGCTAGCCGATATGCCGATGGTGGCATGGCTGACCAAGGAGATCGGCGTGGCGGCGATCCCGATGTCGGTGTTCTATCAAAGCCCGCCGGCCCAGCGTTACGTGCGCTTCTGTTTCTGCAAAGAGGACGAGACCCTGCGCGCGGCGGCCGCCAAGCTCTGCGCGCTGTAGAGCCGCAGGGGCCCTCAGCGCTCGCGGTCGACGCGGTAATCCCCCTCCAGCACCTGTTTACTAGCGGCCTTCATCGGCGCTGCTCCGCGGCCCACGCCGCGCTGTACACGCAGCATGAGCGCCGCGCCTAGTGCACGGGCCAGCGCACGGCGCAGCGGTGGCAATAGACACAACAAGCCAGCGAGATCGGTGACAAAGCCCGGCGTGACCATCAGCACGCCGGCGACCAGCAGCACCAGGCCCTCCAGAATGGCGGTCGTCGGCAGCTCGCCGCGACTGATAGCGGCCTGCACGTTCGCCAAGGTGGCGAGACCTTGTAGGCGGAGCAGCGCACTGCCGAGCGCAGCGATCGCTACCAGCAGGGCGATGGTCCACAAGGCACCGATCACCTGACCGACCTGGATCAACACATAAATCTCGACCATCGGCAGGCCGATGAACAGCAGCAGAAGGATGACGAACAGTGGCATGGGTAAAATAGCTGGGGGCTAGCGCGGCAGATTACAATAGCATCCTAGCGCTGTTGCCCGCGTGGCATGACCGTCAGTTCCACCGCCGCCGCCTCTACCGCCCCAAGCCGTCATGCTGGGGCAAACCTCGCCATGAACTCCCGGTGTGGATGGCAGTCCCTATCGCACCTGGGTTGGAAGCCGATTAGCAATGGATAAATCACGCTGTTTCGCCCTGCTGATGCTGCTGGTGTCGTTCACCGGCGGCGCGCAGGGCGGCGTACTCGACGAAATCGACGCACTCGCCAAACCGGAAAAGCTCGCCGGTCAGCGTGAGTTCCTGCCGCCTGACCAGGCCTTCGTTCTGATCGAGAAGACCGCCGCCGATGGCTCGCTGGCGCTGGCCTGGGACATTCAACCCGGCTACTACCTGTATCACGACAAGATGAAGGTTGCGGTCATCACACCCGGCCTGATCCTGGGTGAGCTGCGCCTGCCCGAGGGCGAGATCAAGCAGGACCCGGAATTCGGCGCGGTCAAGATTTTTAAGCACCAGCTTGAGGTCAGCGTGCCGGTCACGACGCGTCCGCCCGGCGCCGATGTGTTGGAGGCCGAGGTACGTTACCAGGGCTGCGCCGAGGACGGCATCTGCTATCCGCCCATAAAAAAACGCGTGGCCTTCTCGAATACCGCGTCCAGCACCGGCCCAGCCGCACCCGGCGCAGACGCGGGCGGCGAAAAGAGTGCCGCCGATCGCATTGCCAGCGACCTCGGCCATCGCTCACTAGCGGTGACGCTGCTCAGTTTCCTCGTCCTTGGTTTGCTGCTCGCCTTCACACCCTGCGTGTTGCCGATGGTGCCCATTCTGTCGGGCATCATCGTCGGCCAGCAGCAGCCGGTCAGCGCGTCCCGCGGTTTTCTCTTGTCGTCGGTGTATGTGGTGGCGATGGCGCTGACCTATGCCCTGGCCGGTGTCGCGGCCGGTCTACTTGGCCATAATCTACAGGCCTATTTTCAAAAACCGCCGGTGCTCATCGCCTTCAGCCTGTTATTCGTCGCTTTATCATTTTCGATGTTCGGTTTCTACGAAGTGCAGCTACCAGCGGCCCT
>JANLSI010000270.1:0-2704 GCA_031362345.1 Pseudomonadota bacterium | reverse complement strand
GCCGTGCTGCGCCATCTCGAGGGCCGCCAGCAATCGGTCAAGCAAAAGGTGAAAGTGGCACGCAGCCTGGCAGGCTGCGAACAGGCCGCGCGCCGCATCGAAGTCATGCTGGAGCTACCGGCCAGCAGTGGCTTGGTTGCGACCGGCGGACCCTAACTGGGACCAGCGTCGCGCTGTGCGCCCGCCGCAATGACACGGTAGGCACAACTGATACTGCTATGCTGGGTTGGTCGCCTGTCGACGCGGCAACCGGTCTCTTCCCCAGCAGGTCAGCGCCGTGCATATCAGGAAATACGATTTTGACTTCGCCCGTCGGCATTTCATGGCGCAGACGGCGCGTGGCTTTGGTGCCGCCGGGGTGCTCGGCCCTCTGTGGCCGGAAATCTGTCGCAGCGCCGAGACCACGCGCGCCTATCCTGAAGAATTGCTCGACATCGAGGCCTTTACCAAGGGTCGTGTGAAAGCCGGTGACGTGATCGACGCCGACAGCATCGACCTCGTGCAGGATCTGGTCGATCCGATCTTGTTCCAGGAAGTGAAACAGGATCGTCGCAAGTTCGTCATCCAGACCGCCGAGCAGCAGGTTGATGCAATGTATCCGCCCTATTTCTTCGACGCTACGCTGAAGAACCAGGGCCAGGCGCGCTTCGACGTCGACGGCAACATCGTCACTGGCGAGGGCAAGCCGTGGATAGGTGGTCTGCCGTTTCCCGACGCGCGGACCGGCGCCGAAGTGATCGCTAATCTGACCTTGAGCTGGGGCCGTCACGATCGCGCGCTCTATGCGATTCCGTCGTTGGTGTTCGGTGCCGCCGGCGACATGGAATACGAATACGATTTCGTGTGGGCCGAGCAGCAGTGTACGGGCCTGGTCCACCCCGATGCCGGCGGACCTTATCTGGCCCGTTACGAGGACAAGACGCGCTTGCAGTCGGTGTGGTTTACCTACACGCTGGACGTTAAAGGCTCGTGCTTCCTGAGCATCTGGGCATACGATCAGCGCAAGTTCCCTGAGCTGTTCGGCTACCTGCCGCAGTTCCAACGGGTAAGACGTTTTCCTTCCAATCAGCGCTTCGAACCCTATATGCCGGGCATGAACTTGTGTCTCTCGGACGCCTGGGCAGCAGGCGATCCGATGCTGACCTGGGGCAACTTCAAGATTGTCCATCGCGGTCCGTTCCTGGGATCAAGTTCCAAGCAGTGGCATCCCGAGAACGACAACTGGGAGCCGCACACCGTGGGCGGTGGCAAAGACCATACCTACTATTATGTAAGTAAGGAATTGATCCCCGAGGTGATCGTGTTCGAGGGCGAGCCGAGCGGCTACCCGCGCGCGCCGCTCTCGAAGCGGCGCATCTATGTCGACGCACGGAATATGAGTGCGGTGCAGGCGGTGTCCTATGACCGCCGTGGCGAAGCGTGGAAGGGCTTCGAAGGCGGCGGCGGGCAGCGCATTGCGGGCGAGCAGAAAATCCTGACCCGCGACGGTCGTCCCGATTGGAGCTGGGACTGGGCGATCAGCCACGACGTGCAGAGCAATAAGGTCACGCGTTTCCATCAAGCCAAGCAGTGTCGCGGCAACTGGAAGACGCAGCTCGACCCCGAAGGCGACATGGTCAATCAGTACATGACCAATGCGGCGATGTTGCGTATGGGAACCTGAGTTGGCGCAGGACGGTTGTCCCATCCCGCTTACCTGCACCGAGCGCGTTATCAGCGCACCCGTTGCGCCCTGTCACGCAGACGCGCGACAGCGCGCGCAAGCTGCTCGCGGCAGAGCGGGCGCGAGCGCGGTGTGATTTTCAAGCACTCTATCTCTGCGTGCGATTCGAGTTCGTTGGCCTGGGCTGCGAGGCCCGCAGCTTTCGCGCCGGCTGCTTGGTCGTCATCGAAAGCCCAGGCCGGCGCGACCGCCAGCAGGGTGGTGAACAGCAGCGCACGCAAAGGCGCGCTGCGCTGGTAGAGGCGTGGGTGGTTCATGCGTGCAATAGTCCTGACAGATCGAGACCCGCTTCGAGCGGCGCGCCGGCGGCGGTGGGAAAGACCTGGGATTTAGAACCTGGCATGACCCATTCGGCAATGCGGCCGAATACGTGTTCGATGGCGTTGACGCCTTCGATCTGCGCGGATTCCTCATTGAAGCGCGACAGCTCCTGTTCCGGGAACATGGTGCCATAGACCCCGCCCTGCACGCTGTCGCCGATCAGCAGGCTGATAAGGCCTTCGCCGTGGTCGGTACCGCCGCCGCCATTGGCGGCCAATTGGCGGCCGAATTCGCCACCGAGCAAGAACACTGTATTGGCGCGTACATCCGCGCTCTGCGTGCCCAGCGCGCTATAGAGCGTGGCCAGCGCACCGTTGACACCGAGCAGCGCTTCGGCGTTGGTCTCGAATTCATTGCGCTGATCATTGTGCGTATCCCAGCCATTGAAATCGAGTGAGGCGACACGAATGTCGAGCAGATCGTTGCAGGCCAGGGCGTCGTAAAGATTGCGAGTCTGCAAGGCAAGGTCATAGCCCATGGTCGAGCCGTCCTGGAACCATGCGTTGATATTGTCTGGGATCGGCACCGCCGCCAGGCGCGCATCGATGACGCTGCCGAGCTCACGCAGTTTTCGTTCGTGCTCGAAGAACTGATAGTAGACCGAGTTCTTGCTCACCGTTGCGCGCCGTTGTGCGTAGTACTGCTTGAGACCGCGCTTGA
>JANLSI010000262.1:0-4770 GCA_031362345.1 Pseudomonadota bacterium | reverse complement strand
ACCGTGCTTGGATGGCGGCTTCTGGATCGCCGACGGCGTGCGACTGAAGCGCGGCGCCGGTGCCGGCTGGGTCACGCCGTTGTATTCGACAAAAGTCTGGCGCGCGACATTATGCGGATGCGTGGGTGCCTCGCTCATGCTCAGCACGGGTGCAAAACACACGTCAGTACCTTCCAGTTCCTTGCACCATTCGTCACGGGTTTTGCTCAGGAACAAGGCCTTCATGTCCTCGGCGCGGGTCGCCCAGCGTGTGCGGTCCTTGTGATCAACGTGTTGGGGATCGCTGAAGCCGGTGCGCTCAAGAAATTCCGCGTAGAACTTCGACTCGATAGAGGCGATGGAAACGTACTTGCCGTCCTTGGTCTCGTAGGTGTCATAGAAATGCGCACCGCCATCGAGGATATTGCTCTCGCGCTGGTCGGTGAACAGGCCCGCGCCGTGCATGCCGTACACGGCGGTCATGAGGATCGCGGCGCCATCGGTCATGGCGGCATCGACGACCTGGCCGCGACCGGACTTCTGCGCCTCCAGCAGCCCGGCCAGCACGCCGACCGCGAGCAACATGCCACCGCCACCAAAATCGCCGACCAGATTCAGTGGCGGCGGCGGCGGACGGTCTGCATTACCGATGGCATAGCAGGCGCCGGTGAGAGCGATGTAGTTGACGTCGTGGCCGGCGACCTTGGCCAGTGGCCCGTCCTGACCCCAGCCGGTAACGCGGCCATAGACTAGCTTGGGATTGCGCTGCCAGCAGTCCTCGGGGCCCAGCCCCAGGCGCTCGGTGACGCCGGCGCGGAAGCCCTCGATCAAGGCATCGGCGCCTGCGACCATCTTCAGAATGAGTTCAATACCGGCCGGCTGTTTCAGATCGACGGCGATCGAGCGGCGGCCACGATCGAGCAGGGCATACTTCGACTCCATCGCGATGCCCAGACCGGCATCCACCACGCGATCGACCCGGATCACTTCGGCGCCCATGTCCGCGAGCATCATCGCGCACATGGGGTTGGGGCCGATGCCCGCCAGTTCGATCACCTTGTATCCGACCAAAGGTCCACTTGCGGCCATCTCGCTCCCCCTTCCATCGTTAGGCAGATTTGTTGAACGCGGTGCGTTGACCGCAGGCGCCATTATGCCTGGTCGGCCGTGCAGTGGGGACACCATCGGACCTTGTTGGTCCGGCCGTACATGAACTACATTGTGGCCCAATCATTCAGCATGATTAACCCATGTCTACACCTGCCGTCGTGCGCGCCATTAGAGCGCGACTTCATCGCAGTCTTGACTGCACTTGCAAGCGATCAGCCGTTAACCGCAACGCTGCGCGACCACGCGCCAAACGGTGAATGGAAAGATCATCGCGCTTGCCACAGCAAGCCGAACCTGGTGCTGATCCACAGAAAACCCAATGACGCTGTGGTGCCGCTCGCGCGGCTTAGCGCGCACCGCGAGCTTGGCTTGTAAGGTCGCCGCTAACGGCCTGCTGAAATCAGCTGCGCCCAAAAATGTGTGAGTGCACCGTCATATTCCGACTCAGCACGATTGGCCGTTGGCCGTGACGGCGCCGTGTCAAGGCTAGCGCTAAGCCACTCAACCGATGACCATGGAAATGGATTTTCACAGCAGCCATCTTGAGCCTTCCGATTATCGTGCCGACATCGACGGCCTGCGCGCGGTAGCGGTGCTGTCGGTGCTCATCTACCACGTCTTCCCTTTGTGGCTGCCCGGTGGATTCGTTGGCGTTGATGTGTTCTTCGTCATTTCGGGCTTCCTCATCAGTCGCCTCATCATCGACAAGCTGACGACCGGCAGTTTCAGTTTCGTCGATTTCTATGCGCGGCGCGTCAAGCGCATCTTTCCCGCGCTGTGGCTGGTGCTGGCGTTCAGCTACGGCTTGGGCTGGTGGGTCTTACTGGCCGACGAGTTCGCCCAACTCGGCGGACACATTGCCGGCGGCGCCGGCTTCGTTGCCAACCTGCTGCTGTGGCACGAGGCGGGCTATTTCGATAACGCCTCGGACACCAAGCCGCTGCTGCACCTGTGGAGCCTCGGTATCGAAGAGCAGTTCTATCTGTTGTGGCCGTGCCTGTTGTGGTTCGCCCATCGTCGGCGCTGGTCGCTGCCCGTGCTGTTGTGTGGATTGGCGCTGTGTTCGTTCGGCTTGAACATTGCCACCGTCGAACGCGATGCGGTGGCGGCTTTCTATGCGCCTCACACGCGCTTCTGGGAATTGTGCGTGGGCGCCTTGCTGACCAGTGGCGCACGCGCGAGGCGTTCCGTCGTGATCGTCCAGGGCGCGGGGCTGATCGGTGTGTCGATGGTCATCGCCAGCGTCTTTCTGATCAATGACACGATGCTTTTCCCCGGCCGGTGGGCGGTGCTGCCGGTAGCGGGTGCGGCTTTGACCATCGCCGCCGGACCACAGGCCTGGTCCAATCGCTTATTGCTGTCTGCGCGGCCAATGGTGTGGTTGGGTCTGATCAGCTATCCGCTCTATCTATGGCACTGGCCGCTGCTGTCCTTTGCACGCGTCGTCGGCAATCAGACGCCGGACCCGCGCGTGGGCGTCTGCGTGGCGTTGGCGGCGGTGGTGCTGGCGTGGCTTACGTTTGAATTTGTCGAACGGCCCTTGCGTTCTGCACGGCGGGGCGGCACGGTGGCCGCTGCCCTCGTGACGGCGATGACGGCCATCGCGCTGCTCGGTTACTTCACCTTACAAGCCCATGGGCTCCCGGCGCGGCCCCCCGTGGCGGGCAATGCCGCCAATGCCGAGCAGCTCAAGTGGGGCTTGTTCCACTCGCCGGCCTGCGACCGTGCGTGGGGCGCGAGCATGGATTTCTGTCTCGGCTACGGCCAGGTCGACGCACCGCGTATCGTCGTGTTGGGCGACAGCACTGCCAATGCACTGGCGCCCGGACTCGGCACTTGGGCCCAGAGCCAAGGCGCCGGCCTGGTCAATGTCGGCAGCTTTGCTTGTCCACCGGTGCGTGGCCTGGTGGCTAGCGCCGACTGGAAGATGGGACGCGACTGCCTGGCCGGCACGCGGCGCGTCTATGCGCGCATTGCCGCCACACCGAGCATCGAAGTGGTGGTGTTGGCGCTGTTCGCACACAACCTCAAGTTATGGGGTATTAGCGGCGTTGCGGCGAATGCGCCGTTGGCACAACGTTTCGCCGCTTTGCAAGCGCTGATCGAGGCCGACATCCACTATCTGCGGGCCGCCGGCAAGCGCGTGATCGTGACCTATGACATGCCTTTTTCGCCCACCGATGCACGTCACTGCATTCCGCGGCCATTGAACGCCTGGTTGGTCGGAAACACCAGCGTGTGTTACAGCCTGGAAACGGATCTGCGTGAGCGCCAGCCTTATCTGAGTCTGTTCGATGGACTCCTCAGCGGGCGCGACGATCTGTGCATGTTCCGTCAATCGGAGTTGCTGTTGCGCGACGGTCGTATGCATTTTGCCGATGAGCAGGGGCGCTTACTGATGCGCGACGATCATCATCTGAGTGTGCATGGTTCGGCGCGCATGGCCGAATTGCTCGTACAACGGTGTGGCGTGCAATTGCACTGACCCTGGCGGTGGGCGCCGGCCATCGTGCGCGGCGTATCGAGATTGCAAGGCATCGGCCTTGCCAGATGAGCTGAAGCCGGCTATCCGGGGCCAGCGCTCACGGCCTGCCAGGCTACCATCTCAGGGCTGGCAGCTCGTGAAATACCTTGCGTGTGCCGGCTATCCACTGCTGTTTGAGCGACTCGAAATAGACGTCCCCGACGTCGAAGCGGCGTCGCATCGTCACGCTCAGGCGGTCGCGCTCGTAGCACAGCAGGTCGATCGGCATGCCGACCGAGAGATTGCTGAGCATGGTTGAATCGAAGGACACCAGTACGCATTTGGTCGCGTCCTCAAGGGTCGCGGCGGCATTGATGCCGAGGTCGAGAATGGGCTTGCCGTACTTGGCCTCGCCGGTCTGCAAGAACACCGTATCGCTGCCGGCCTCGATGAAATTGCCCTCGGCATAGATGCGAAAAAGCGCCATGTCCTGACCAGCAATCTGGCCTCCCAGTAAGAACGAGGCATCGAACTTCAGTCCGCTGTTTTCGAGATAAGGGCTGTTGCG
The DNA here is from genome assembly GCA_031362345.1 of Pseudomonadota bacterium. Lineage (GTDB taxonomy): Bacteria > Pseudomonadota > Gammaproteobacteria > JADJYF01. The sequence continues at coordinate 649 of JANLSI010000262.1, read as the reverse complement.
GCACTCGATGTCACGCATCGCGTCGCCGACGAGATTGGCGACATCGAACATCGAGCCCGCCGTCCAGATGTGCGGCGGCTCAGCGGCGGCGCGCTGGCGAAGCACGCTGATCACAGCCTGGGTGGCGGCCAGCCCGCCCGAACTCAGCAGCACCAGTACACGATCGCCGCTGCGTTCGAACACCGTCATCTTGCAGAACTTGGCGTAGTTATCCAGACCGGCGTGGGTGCGCGAATCGCTGCCGAAGACCAGGCCTTCCTCAAGTTTGACACCGACACAGTAGGTCATGGTCTTGCGCAGCCCATGGCCTAGTTCACGGTCCCCATTTCCTCCACCACGTCCGTCCAGACCCGGAAGGTCTCCAGGGTATTGGGTCCAAAGCTGCTCGACAACGCGACATCGCAGGCATCACGACCGCGCGCAATCAAAATCCGGCCGATCCGCGCGATATTGTTGCGCGCATCAAACGTGTACCAGCGATCACCGAGGTAAGCCTCGAACCAGGCCGCGAAATCTCCCGCTCCGTAGGGCGGCTCGGTGCCGACATCGCCGAGATAGCCGGTGCAGTAACGCGCCGGAATATTGAGACTGCGACACAGCGCTATGGCGAGGTGCGCATAGTCGCGGCACACACCGACTCGTTCCTGAT
>JANLSI010000250.1:0-1614 GCA_031362345.1 Pseudomonadota bacterium | reverse complement strand
ATCAGGGCGAGGCGCGCGAGCGCTTTGATGAGTCGCTGCAAGTGCTGAACATGTTGCTTGCGACTGGCAAATGTGACTTCGATGGCAAGCATTACCAGATTAAAGGCCTGAAACTTCGCCCGCAGCCAGACCGCGATCTGAGCCCCAATCTATGGTGCGCCGGGGGTACCGACGAGACTGTCGAGATCATCGCCCGTCACGGTGTGCGTCCGCTGGTCATTCCGACCACCAGTCTGGGTCTATCGCTGGAGACCGCGCGCAAGTACGCACGCCTGCACGCCAAGGCCGGCTTCGCGCCGTCCAAGACCAAGCTCGCGTTGTGGACTTATGTCGCTGAGACCGAGGCCGAGGCCCGTGCCGGTGCCGAGCAATACATGGTGGAGTACGCCGATTCGGCGCTGCGCCACTACGAGCTGCGTGGTAGTCATCTCGGCACTATCAAGGGCTATGAATCCTACGGCGCAATGCAGAAGGCGTTGGCCACTGATCCGACACCCTTCCTGCGGGGCTTCGTCGATTCCCATCCGTGGGGCACGCCGACGCAGACCATCAAGCGCGCCAAGGATCTGGCCATGCAATTCGGTTGCGAGGAAATCATGTTCGTCTTCAAGTATGGCGGTATGCCAATGAAGATGGCCGAGAAGAGCATGAAGCTGTTCGCTAAGGAAGTGATGCCGGCGCTGCAGGAACTGAACCCGCAGCCCATCGAAGTGCGCGAAGACGCTGCCTGAGCGGTGATGGGGTGATGCGCGTCGGGACGCGCGCCCCGACGCCTTGCCAGTGGATGACTAGGCTTTGGCCGGCACCCGTCGCGGTGCCGCCTTCTCCAGACCGCGCGATTGCAGATACTCGTCGTAGGTGCCCTTGAAATCGATGATCCCTGCTGACGTCATTTCGATCACACGCGTGGCGAGCGAGGACACGAATTCCCGATCATGACTGACGAAAATCAGCGTGCCGGGATAATTCTCCAGCGCCTGATTCAGCGATTCGATCGATTCCATGTCAAGGTGATTGGTCGGCTCGTCGAGCAGCAACACGTTGGGCTTTTCCAGCACCAGCTTGCCGAACAGCATGCGCGCCTCTTCACCGCCCGAGATGACCTGCACTGACTTGTTGCTGTCGTCCTTGGAAAACAACAACTGCCCGAGCACCGCGCGCACGCGCATATCGTCGTCGCCCTTCTGACGCCACTGGCTCATCCACTCAAACAAGTTGTCCGCCTTTGCAAAGTCGGCGGCGCGGTTCTGGCGCACATAGCCGACCTCAGCGTTCTCGGCCCATTTCACCCGGCCACGATCGGGTGTGACATCGCCCGCCATGCAATGCAACAGGGTGGTCTTGCCGATACCGTTGGGGCCGATCACCGCCACGCGCTCGCCGGCTGCCACCGCCAGGGTGAGCTTGTCGAAGAGGGTCACACCGTCGAAGCCCTTGTGCAGATTCTCCACTTCCACCGCCAGGCGATGCAGCTTCTTGTTCTGCTCAAGGCGGATATAGGGATTAACGCGGCTCGAGGGTTTGACGTCTTCGAGCGTGATCTTCTCGATCTGGCGGGCGCGCGACGTGGCCTGGCGTGCCTTCGAGGCATTAGCCGAGAAGCGACTGACGAAG
>JANLSI010000249.1:0-1647 GCA_031362345.1 Pseudomonadota bacterium | reverse complement strand
CTCGCCTTCGAGCACGATGATTTCTGGGATCAGCGACTTGCCGACGTTGTAGTAGGTGGTGCCCTTCGGCCCGCCGACAGTCGGATGCTCGTAATTCGGCTGATCAGGGCGCCATTGGTAATGCATCGCGCCCAGGAACGGGCCACGATGGATGATCTTCCAGTTGCCCCAGGTCAGCATCGGGTCGCCAGCCGCCCAGGCGTCGGAGAGGAACAGGTTGATGCCGGCGACGAGCGGCTCGAAACGCTGATTGGTCGGGAAGCGACGCACGCGCTTGAAGGCCGGCAGGTAGCCGTACAGTTCCGGGAACTTGGCCTGGTCGTAGTACCACTCGTTCATGAACGCGGTACCCTTGATGTCGTTCGGCGAGCTGAACCACACAGATTGGTAACGGATCTTGTCTTCGTGACCCACCAGGGTCGTGCCACCACCCGCCGAAGCCGGATTCACCAGCCCCTGGGTCTGCTGCTGCGCCCAGATCAGGTCGTACTTGTATTGCACGTCACCTTCGGGGTCGAGCGCCGAGATTGGCACGGTGAAGATATCCTGGTCATGACGGCCCCAGGACAGGGTCACGTTGGCGATACATTCTTCACCAGTCTTGGCTTCCGGGAAGGGATGGCCGCCGATCCACGGCTTGCCGTCCTTGGTGTAGACGTTGCCATCGGAGCCGAATGCCGCCTGGCCCCAGTTCTTGAGGGTCGCATCGAGGTAGTAGGGCGGGAACTGGGCGACGGTCTCGGTCTGAGTCGGCAGAATGAAGAAGGTCCGGCCATCCTGGCTGACTTCTTGGAACAACATTGGGTCGATCAGGTCTTGCACCAGCTCGACGTTGTCCTTGTTGATGGTATCGCCAATCTTAATCTTGCCCTTGGTGTAGGCCTCGATGTTGGTCAGTTCTTCCGGGTAGGCCTTGAAGCTGTCACCGGAATGGGCCATCAAAGGCCACAGCGCGCTCAGGATACCGGCGCTGCCGAAACCCTTGGCGGTTTTTTCCATGAAATGGCGTCGGCTATAGTCATGGTCGTATTTCTTGATATGCATAATTTCCCCTGCTTTTCCGAAAAATTCGGTAGTTTTTGGAGCACGGAACATCGGACGATTTCCGCTAGTGCTCCCCAACAACGAAGCACGTGTGTGTCGTTACTTACGCAAGGTAGCGTAAATCGACACCCCGGTTCGATATTTTGCACCAGCCAGTGCGGATAAGCGAACTCATTGCTAAGTGCCGCGCAGGGCGCGAAGGGTTCATCCCTGCCGCACGAGTCTGCGGCCGATGTCGGCGCAAACGGTGATTTCCAGTAGCATGACGGCATTCATAGTCAGCGGAGCACGCGCACCATGGTGACGGCGATCGTACTCATACAGACCCGCCACGGGCGGACCAAGGAAGTTGCCGAGGCGCTCGCGGCGTTTCCCGAAATTTCCGAGGTCTATTCGGTCGGCGGCAGCTACGACGTGGTGGCGCTGGTACGCGTGAAGCAAAACGAGGATATCGCCGACATGGTCACCGAGCGTATGGTCGAGGTCGAGGGCATCGAGCGGACCGAAACCATGATCGCGTTTAAAACCTATTCGCGTCACGATCTGGAAAACGTCTTCTCACTCGGCCTTGAGTGACAGGCCGCAACCGGTCTTTCATGTCTG
>JANLSI010000220.1:0-6328 GCA_031362345.1 Pseudomonadota bacterium | reverse complement strand
TGCGGTGACCGACACCATCCTGGTGCCGACCATGATCCAGATGTTGCTCGAGCAAGAAGGCTTCAAGGAATTCGATCTGAGCCGCCTGCAAAGAATATTCTACGGCGCCTCACCGATGCCCGAGGCGGTGGCGCTCGATCTGATGCGCAAGCTGCCGTGGGTGGCGGCCTGTCAGCTCTATGGGCAAACCGAGTCGGCACCGCTATTGACGGCGTTGGAGTCGCGCTATCACACCACCGACGGCGGGCGCCTGCGCTCGGCCGGGCGCGCCCTGCCCGCCACTGAAATCAAGATCGTCGACCAACAAGACCAAGAGCTGCCGCGCGGCGAAGTCGGCGAAATCGTGGTGCGCAGCCCCAATGTCATGCTCGGCTATTGGGGCCGCGAGGACGCCACGCGCGAGGTATTGCGCGACGGCTGGCTGCACACCGGCGACGCCGCCTACATGGACGCGGAGGGTTTCATATTCATCAGCGATCGCCTTAAGGACATGATCATTTCCGGCGGCGAGAACGTTTACTCGACCGAAGTCGAAAACGCCATGTACCAACACCCCGAGGTCGCGCAATGCGCGGTGATCGGTGTGCCCGACGATAAATGGGGCGAACGGGTGCACGCCATCGTCGTGCCGCGTCCGGGCACGAATCCTGAACCAGCGGAATTGATGGCCCACTGCCGGCGGCTGATCGCCGACTACAAGTGCCCGCGTTCGGTCAGTTTCCGCGCGGAGGCGCTGCCGTTGTCCGGTGCCGGCAAAGTGTTGAAGACTGAATTGCGCAAGCCGTTCTGGGCGGGACGCGGGCGGCAGGTGAATTGATCAGGGGGATGCGCTGGCGGGAATGTCCGAATTCATTCGGACATTCGGCCGACATCCCACCACCCGATGCGCGTGTAGCCGAACCGCCGCCAGCTATCTAGAATCCAGAGCATGAACTACCAACACATCACCGTCGAACCCCTCACCCCCGCCATCGGCGCCGACATCACTGGCGTCGATATTTCCCAGCAGTTGTCCGCCGAGGTCGTTGCCGAAATCCGCGCCGCCTATCTCGCACACCTGGTGGTGTTCTTCCATGACCAGACCCTCACCCCTGCACAATTAGTGACGTTCTCCAAACGCTTTGGCGAGATCGGCTACTACCCCTTCGTCGCCGGCATGCCCAGCCAACCGGAAGTGGTGGCGGTGGTCAAGAAAGCGGACGAGAAAATCAACTTCGGCGGCCTGTGGCATACCGATACCAGTTACCTGCAACGTCCGCCCATGGGCTCGGTGTTATACGCGGTAGAAGTACCCAGAATCGGTGGCGATACCCTGTGGAACAATATGTACATGGCTTTTGATGCGCTGTCGCCCGCCATGCAGAAGATGCTTGAGGGCTTGCGCGGCGTGAACAGCGCCGAAAAGCCCGATGCCGCCGTGACCCGTAGCCATCGCATGGCCGATACGCCGAAAGACGCCGAGGCCATCGTTACCACCGCTTGCCACCCGCTGGTGCGCACCCATCCCGAAACCGGACGCAAGGCGCTCTATTGCGCCGCTGCCCACACCATGCACATCGAGGGCATGAGCGTTGAAGAAAGCCGGCCGCTGCTCAATTATCTCTACAGCGTGCAGCAACGCGAGGAATTTGGTTGTCGCGTGCACTGGCAGCGCGGCATGGTGGCGTTCTGGGACAATCGCTGCGCGCAGCACAATGCTTTGAATGACTATCACGGTTGCCGGCGCGAAATGCACCGCGTGACCTTAGAAGGCGAGGTGCCGGCCTGACACCGTTGCCGCAAGACAGCATCGGAACAACCAACAAGACCAAGCCCGGCAGCGGACCTTGTCGATGTTTCAGGCCAGTGCCGGCAACGAGCGTTGCATGACTTCGGCGAAGCTCGCCAGTACGCGCAGGGTTAATCCCCAGATGACATGCTCGCCGAACTGGATGCCCGGGAAGGTTGAGGTGGTGACACCCAGCGGATATTCGAGCTCCGTGACCGCGTCGACGTCGAACAAATGACCAATCGGCACCCAGAATACGCTCGCGACTTCATAGGGCAGACGCGCTGTCGCCATAGCTTGCTCTTGCGCGCCGACGTAGTACACGAAGGGCCACAGGGTCAAGCCTGAACGCTTGGCGTTGTGCTCCACCGCCCGCATCGGTAATGCGCCGACCCGATGCTCGTATTTGAGCACCACCCCGATCTCCTCCCAGGTCTCGCGCTCGGCAACCGCATAAGCGTCGGCGTCGGCGGCACTGGCGCGACCGCCGGGGAAAGCCACCTGGCCTGACCACGGATCGCCTGCCCGCTCGGCGCGGCGAATGAAGCACACTTCCAGCCCGCGCGCGCCCTCGGTCAGGATCATCGCGACCGCCGCCTGGCTCGGATGCGGATCGTAGACATGCCAGTCGTGTTCCAGGCGCGACAGGGCGAGACGGATTTCGTCGATTTTTAACATGGCTGAAAGGTTGGTCATTGCAGCGCACGACGTCAAGCCTCACTCGCCGCCGGGCAGGGTTCACCTCACACGATGCGGCTCTGCTTGTCGCCCCAGTACTTGTCGCGTAGCACACGCTTATAGAGCTTGCCAGTCGGCAGGCGCGGCATCTCTACAATGAAATCGACCGAGCGCGGACATTTCTGATGGGACAGGTGGGCACGGCAGTAAGCGATCAGCTCCGCTTCCAGTGCTGGCCCCGGCTCCACCTCGGCCATCGGCTGGATGACGGCCTTAACCTCTTCGCCGAGATCTTCATTGGGCACGCCGAACACCGCCGCATCGAACACCTTGGGATGAGTGATCAACAGGTTCTCGCATTCCTGCGGGTAGATGTTCACCCCCCCGGAAATGATCATGAAGGTCTTACGATCGGTCAGATGCAGATAGCCGTCGGCATCGACATAGCCAACGTCGTTGACGGTACTCATGCTGCCATCGGCCGACCGCGATTCCTGCGTGCGCGCCGCATCGTTGAAATACGCGAAGGGCGTGGCGGTCTTGAACCATAGAGTGCCGGCGGTACCGGTCGGACATGCGTTCATGTCGTCGTCCAGCACATGCAGATCACCCAGCATCACACGGCCAACGGTGCCGGGATGGGCCAACCATTCCTGGCTATTGCAGGCGGTAAAGCCGAGACCCTCGGTGGCACCGTAATACTCGTGAATGATCGGTCCCCACCACGCGATCATCTCGTGCTTAACCTGTACCGGGCAGGGTGCCGCTGCGTGCACCGCAAATTCCAGCGAGGACAGGTCGTAGCGCTCGCGCACTTCGCGCGGCAGCTTCAACATGCGGCTGAACATGGTCGGTACCAGTTGGGTGTGGGTGACGCGAAATTTCTCGATCAAGGCCAGATACTGCTCCGGATCGAAGCGCTCCATGATGATCGACGTACCGCCCATGCGCATGGTGAGACTGACCGCGGTATTGGGCGCCGAGTGGTAGAGCGGCGCCGGCGACAAGTAGACCATGCCCTCACGGTATTGCCAGAGCTTGATCAGAAAGTGATATAGCGGCAGTGGCTCGTCGGCAGAATTGTCGGGCAAGGGTCGCAGGATACCCTTGGGTCGACCGGTGGTGCCGGACGAATACAACATTGCGGTGCCGAGTCGCTCATCAGCGATGGGCGTGGTCGGCATGGCAGCGGTGGCGGCGACAAAATCGACGAAGGGACCATCGTCACCGCTACCGTCAACGATGAGACACAGTTTCAAGCGCGGACACAGCTTAGCAGCAGCGATGGCGACTTCGCGGCGCGCAGCCGTCGTGATCAGCACCTGCGAGTGACTATCGTTGACGATGAAGGCCACTTCCTCGGCGGTCAGGTAGGAATTGACGCAGGTGTAATACAACCCAGCGCGTACGCCGGCGCCGCAGCATTCGAGAAAGCGCGGATGGTTTTCCATCAACATCGCGTAGTGATCGAGGCGCTTGAGCCCCGTCGCGCGCAACAAATGGGCGAGCCGATTGCAGCGCGCATCGAACGCGCGGAAGCTGACCGCCTCACCGCTGCCAGCCATGATGAAACACGCTTCGTCGGCGCGCGTCTGGGTGTATTTGCCTGGGTACATGCTAAGTCTCCCCTCGTCGTTGTTCAGATCCGGACCCGCACACAGCGCAGCACGGGTCTCACCCCGGTTATTTCACGCCAGCGTGGCGTCGTCGTCACAGGCGTAACGATCGTGGATTTCGACCACGCGCCGCACACTGTCGGGAAGCGCGGCCTCGCCGATCCGTTCCAGTCGCCGCGCGGCGCAGGCATTGCGCGATTGGGCTGCGTACTGTGCCAGCCAGAAATTAAAGCTGCGCTGTTTGAGCTCGGTACTGAAGGGAAAGCGCACGGCCGGGCGCGGTAAGCCGATACGCCAGGGCTTGGGCGTCAAGCGCGCACGAAAACAACGCTGCGTGCGGCACAGACGGGTGTACAAGCGATCCACTTGCAAGGTCTTGAACAGCAGTTCAACCTCCGCGCCATCGGGTCGAATTTCCCGATTGGTGACCATGAAACGCAAGCCCGCGCGGGTCTCGTAGACCTGAAACACGAACTGCGGATGCTCGACCTGGAAGGCGCGCAGGTGCTCGAGGTAGTAGGACTTGTCGCGCGCGCGGCGGCCCATCCGGTTACAAAGTCTCAGCACGATGTTCTCGCTCGGCAGGTCGATGTCACCGAACAGCACCCGCTCGGTGTTCAGGACCAGCGCGCCATAGCGGTTGCGCGTGATGACCGCCAGGCGTTCACCGCCCGCATCGGCGAATTCCTCGATCACTTCCTCGCGAATGGTGTCGGCCGCGTATTCGTAGTCGTCGTCACGGCCGGCGAAGAAGTCCAGCGCGCGTTCGGCGCGAGACCGCGCGGCCTGCTCGGCGGCCGCCAGATCGGTATTGGACGCACCCCATACCCGCACTGCAGCCGGCTTGCCGAAACGCGAGGGCACTCTGATCTCGACGCTGCTCCAAAACCTGGCGAAATTCATCGGCGGTGATTTTTCTTTGTGAGGATGAGAACCTGGCGCAGTCGAGATTCTAACCTGCTGCCGAGGTCGCGGTGTGCCGCGATCGGGGATGGTTTTCGGGGTTTTGTGGCAGTCTGAACCGCCAGCACTCACCTTGCGCCTTTGCGCTTGATCGCGATCAGCTCACACTGCGCGCTGATGGGTTCAAATACACTTCTCCGCCAGCGGCCAGGCCGCCCCTTCACGAGGAAATCCGATGGGACATTCAAAACTGATCATCGCCGCCACCGCGGCCCTATTGTTCAACACCCTCGCCTGCCAGGCACAGGACAAAGTGCCGGCCGCCAACCACGACATGATGTCCGGCCACGATGGTCAAGGAGTTCATCACGGCGACGGCCATGGCGACAGCAAACCCCACCGCTGCATGCACAAAGGCATGATGGGCGAGGGCCCCATGCCGCACATGGTGCCTGTGCCCAGCCTGCCGCCCGGCAATGCCAAGCTCGAAGTGCAGATGCAGGCCGAAATCATGCAGAAAGTCGGCGAGATACTCGGCAAGTATGCGGCGCAGGTCAAAGACGCTCCGCCCGCACCCTGAGCGATTCCGGCTGGGTGCGCATTGCGCCCACCCAGTCGGCTGTACTCCGGCTCAGGCGCTGCGTTTCTCGATGTCGGCCAGCACCGGCAGCAGATACTTCTTGAACTGCGCCGGATCTTCGGCCATCGGGAAATGGCCCATGCCTTCCATCAAAGTGTAGGTCGCACCCGGCACCGCATCGGCCAGGGCCTTAGCGGCAGCCGGATAGGCTGACCAGTCATAGTCGCCACTCAAGACATACAACATGCACTGCTTGGTATCGATCTGGCCGGCCTTGTCGCGCAGGTCATGCTCGACGCCGTAATAGTTCAGATCACCGGCGAACACCGCCGGTGCGCCCTGGCTATACATCCAGATGGTTTCGCGCACATTCGCTTCGGGGGCATGGGGTGAGCACAGGCTCATCATCGCCGCCGGCTTCGATTCGTTCGACAGTCGCGGGTGATGCCACCACTGGTTGATCAACCGGTCCATGTTGCCGCTCCACATCGAGGCCTCAAGGCCGATGCAGGCGCGGAATTCATTGGCATGATGCAGCGCCAGATCGGCAGCCAGATGACCACCCATGGAACAACCCATGTAAACCGGCCGCTGCAATTCCAACGCGCCGATGAGTTGCACCCAGTAGTTCATGAAGAATTTCTGGGTCAGGCGATATTCCTGCTCCCAGTAGCGCACGCTGGTGGGCGGCAGCGACTTGCCGTGATAAGGCAGGTCGGCAGCGATCACACGAAAGCGCGCCGTGATTTCCGGATCTACCAGCAGATGGCGAAATTGTCGACC
>JANLSI010000184.1:0-2784 GCA_031362345.1 Pseudomonadota bacterium | reverse complement strand
CAAACCCCCCACAACACGCTATCTCATCACACTGGGCGACACCAACGCGGCGCTGAACAAACTTGCCGACGCGACGGCCAATTACACCGCCGCGCTCGAGCTCAACCCCAAGGCTTCGGACGCCCTGCTCGGGCTTGCCCGCATCAATTTGTCTCAGGGCAAGGCCCAGGAGGCGGCGAAACTCGCGGCCCAGGCCGCCGCCCTCAACGACGGCAACTTCGAAACGCCGGTCGTGCAGGGCAATATCGCCTTCAATCAGGGCCGCTACGCGCAAAGTACTGAATATTTCAAGGCCGGCATCAAGGCTGCGCCGTTCCTGCTCGTCGCCAAGCTAGGCGTGGTCCAATCGCTGCTGGCCAGCGGTCACACGGCCGACGCAGCTCCTTATGTCGAACTAGCCGTACAGCAGGCTCCAAAGAGCCCCACCGTTGCCACATTCAAGGCGTATTTACTCGCGGAGGAGAACAAGACTGAAGAGGCCATCGATCTATGCCGCAAGGTTTTGAGCAATTATCCGAATCACGCGCAGGCCCAATTGTTGATCGGCCGTCTGCTGTTCAAATCCAGAAAATACGAGAGCGCCGAAGAGTACCTCAGCGCATTCTCCAATAGTAATCCGACCAGCGCCCTCGGTCGCCGCTTGCTTGCCATGACGCGAGTTGCCCTGCATGAGCCGGACAAGGCGATCGCGACGGCCGGCGAGGGCATCGATCTCAAAACAGTTGACGACGCCTATCTGCTGGCCGTGATTGCGACAGCTTATATGCAAGCCGGCAAGCCGAAAGAAGCACTACCCCTGCTGGAACGTGCCACGCTGCTTGCCCCGCAGGACCAGACGTTGGAGTACCGCGCCCTGAGTCTGCAGTTGGCCAGCGGCGACGTCGACAAGGCACTGGAGAAATTGAAGGCCATGCCGGGCGCAACCGCGACATTCGCGCCGTCGCAACGGCTCTTGATCAGCTACCAGCTCAGCCACCGAAATTTCGACGAAGCGCTCACCATCGCACAGGATGCACTGAAGATTTCTCCGAACGATCCGGTGGTGCGACACCTGCTGGCCACGACCATGCTGGCCAAGAATGACAAGCGTGGCGCACGGGTAGCCCTAGACGAAGTGCTGAAGCTTAATGCCGACTACACGCCTGCGGTTCTGGATATGGCCTCTCTGGATCTGGACGAGGGAAAACTCGATGCGGCCCGCACAGGCCTGCAAAAGCTGCTGAAACGTGAGCCGAAGAATCCCTCTGCCAAAGCCCTGCTGGCGATGGTCTTAACGCGCGACGGCCACCCTGAGGGCGCGACGGCGATGCTCGAAGATTGCCGAACGGCGGCCCCTGAGGACGTTGCATGTGCAGTTGCCTTGGCAAATAACTATTTCGCTCTGGGTCGATTCCGCGATGCAAACACCGCCGTTGACCAAGCGTTGAAATTGAGCCCGTCGAATCCGCAGATGAACCTGCTGGCTGGCGACCTAGCCATACTTCGCCGCGCCCCGGAAGAAGCCTTAAAAAAGTACCAAGCGCTGGCCGCTGTGAATCCGGAATCGCCCGACATTCTGCTGCGGCTCGCCAAAACAGAATTTGCGCTCCGCGACACGACGGCCAGTGAAAAGCACCTGCAGCAGGTGTTGCTTAAGGAACCGGAATCCGTCGAAGCGCTGCAGTTTTCCGCAGTCTTGGACCTCAGTCGCCGGAATATTGATGCAGCGCGCGCAACGCTGGCCAAGTGCATGCAGCTCGAAAAGGTAGCAGGCGGCTGCCACGAATTAGCGGGCGATGTCGCCGCCTCACAGAAAGACTTTGAAACTGCGCTCAAACGATATGAAGCCGTGGACCCGCAGGGAAAAGCGCTGGGGGTCGTAGTCAAGCGGGCGCGCGTTCTGCGAGCCTCGCACCGCGCCGCCGATGCTGTGCGGCTGTTTGACAGTTGGCTGGTCGAACACCCAAAGGATACTCAGGCGCTATTCGTAAAGGCCGATATGGCCAAGGAAGATGGCAAGAACGACGAGGCCGGCGCCCTGTATGAGAAGATCCTGGCGATAAATGACGCCGAGCCGGCCGCGCTGAATAATCTCGCCTTGATTTATCTCGTCGCGGGCGGCCACCGCGCGCCCGGGGTGGGCCAGGAGGTCTTCGACATGGCTCCCGATAATGACAACATCGCCGATACCTACGGCTGGGTGTTGATCAATACCGGCAAGGCTGAACAGGGCGTGCCTTTGGTTGCCCGTGCTTCGAAGAACGCGCCGCGCAATCCGAGTTTCCGTTATCACCACGCAGTGGGGCAACTCATGCTGGGCGATGCCTCTTCGGCACGTACGAATCTGAAGCTGGCGCTGCAAACGCCCAACTTCCCCGAACGCAATGCCGCAAAGAAGCTTGAGGCGGAGCTGAAGTAGCGCCCTGCAATTCGGTCGTGTGCGAGGGGTGGCACATGGCGCGACTGGCGCCGGGGAGCGGCATGTTGGCCAAGCTGAACACGCCGCGCTCGACTTCCGCACGCGTCGACGATGACACTGGAGCCAGCGAGGCTATGCGCCCTTGCCGACGCCCATCGCGGCTAGTTGCCGGCGGGCTAGCCATAACCCGATTCTCTGCAGCGGGTTGCGATTGCCGCCGGGCCGCCAGGTGCGCACGACCTTGTTTCGGTAGGCATCGAACTGGATCGCCGTCGGCGCTGCCACGACCGTCCCGCGGCCGAGCAAGATCTTGAGCGCTTCGGTGCCCGCAATGCCGGAGCACAGCTGACAGGCCATGATCGTTGATGGAGCGCGTCGGGACTTGA
>JANLSI010000155.1:0-13892 GCA_031362345.1 Pseudomonadota bacterium | reverse complement strand
ATTGATGTGCCTGGCAGAAGGCCTGCGTTTCTTTAACGCGGTGGGTCACGAACGCATCACGCGGGCCGTCGAGGCCAGCAGCACGCACGGCACGCCATTCGATTTTGAAGTGCCATTGACCAGCGCGGCCGGTCGCGACCTGTGGGTGCGCATCACGGGCGAAGCTGAGCTTTTGAACGGTCGGCCGGTGCGCGTGGTTGGCGCGTTCAAGGATGTCACGCGCGAGCTTGTCACTGAACTGGCGCTGGCTGAAAGCCGTGAACTATTGCAGGTCACCCTTGAGTCGATCGGCGACGCCGTGATCACGACCAATCTGGCGGGCGCGATTACGTGGTTGAATCCGGTCGCCGAGCGTCTGACCGGTTGGCTGAACGCGGAAGCGCAAGGACTCGCCTTGGCCGGTGTCTTCAATATCGTCAACGACGAAACACGCCAGGCGGCCGAGAACCCCGTTGCGCGCTGCCTGGAAGAAGGCAAGATTACCGGACTGGCCAGTCACACCGTTCTGATCTCGCGCCATGGCCCTGAATACGGCATCGAAGATTCCGCCTCGCCGATTCGCGGTCGTGACGGGCATGCGCTGGGCGCGGTGCTGGTTTTCCATGATGTGACCGAACAACGTCGCCTCAGCCGCGAGATGAGTTATCGCGCGAGCCATGATCCGCTGACGGGCCTGAGTAATCGCGCTGAATTCGAAACGCGGCTCAATCGCGTCCTCGGTCGCGCCCATGAAGACGCCAGCATGAACGCGCTGATGTACATCGATCTCGATCAGTTCAAGATCGTTAACGATTCCTGCGGACATACTGTCGGCGACCAGTTACTGAAACAAATCAGCGCATTGTTAACGGTCTGTGTGCGCAAACGTGACACCTTGGCGCGCCTCGGCGGCGATGAATTCGGCGTTATCCTTGAGCATTGTTCGGTCGATCAGGCCGAGCGCGTCGCCCAGCAGATCTGCGACGCGATGAACGAGTTTCGCTTCTTCCACGACGGCAAGCGCTATCGAGTCGGTACGAGTATCGGCTTGGTGCCGGTCAATCGAGATTGGCCGACGCCGGCGGCGGTCATGCAGGCTGCCGACACCGCCTGCTATGCGGCCAAGGAAGCCGGCCGCAATCGGGTGCATGTGTGGCGCGACGAAGACCAGGCCATGCTTGCCCGCCAGGGCGAAATGCAATGGACCAGTCGCATCGAACTGGCCTTAGACGAAGATCGCTTCGAGCTCTACGCCCAGCGCATCGTTGCACTGAAGACCTTGGGCGGCGGTCTGCATTGCGAAATCCTGCTGCGCATGCGCGACACCGACGGCACGATTATCCTGCCCGGTGCCTTCCTGCCTGCCGCTGAACGCTTCCATTTAGCCTCGCGCATCGACCGCCACGTGGTGCGTAAAGTGTTCGAGTGGCTGGCCGCGATGAATGGTGCCAGCGCCGCGATCGACACCGTCACCGTCAATCTGTCGGGCCAATCCATTGGCGACCGTGCCTTCCACCGCTTCGTCGCGGAGATGGTGGCGGGCGCGCGATTCAAGGTCGATAAGCTATGTTTCGAGATCACCGAAACGGCGGTCGTCACCCATCTTGAAGATGCGCGCACCTTCATCATGGAAATGCGTGATCTCGACGTACGCATGGCGCTCGATGATTTCGGCGCCGGTGCTTCGTCTTTCGGTTATCTGAAAGCGCTGCCGGTCAATTATCTGAAGATCGACGGTCAGTTTATCCGCGACCTTATCACTGACCCTCTGGACCTGGCGGCAGTGCGCTGTTTCATCGAAGTCGCCAAAGTGGTCGGCATCGAGACCATTGCCGAATTCGTAGAAACCGACGAAGTATTGCTCGCCTTGCGCGAGATGAGCGTCGACTTCGCGCAAGGCTATCTGCTGCATCGGCCGGAGCCCCTATCTAATTTGCTGAGCGTAGCGACCCATGTGCAGGCACATACGCTGCGGGGGATGGTGGTCAACTAACCCGCTTTAAGCGCGATCAGCCTGCGGACCGCATCATCTTTGCCCGTGCGCCATTCGTCAGACTCGAGTTCAAGCGCCCGACCATTGTTCGCGCAGATAGGCACCTACGCGGGCAATGGCGCGTTTGCCTTCCGGCAACATCGGATGGAAGGCATGCCAGACATGAATCATGTCGTCCCAGATCTCAAGCGTACTGGCGACACCGGCTGAGCGCGCCGCTTCGTGCAGTACGACGGCGTCGTCGAGCAGCACTTCGTCGCGACCGACATGGATCAAGAGCGGTGGCAGACCAGATAAGTCGCCGCGATTGGGTGAGGCCAAGGGTGATTTCGGATCGGCGCCGTGCAGATAGGCGGCCGCCATCATCGTGATGTCGTCGCTAGTGATCATAGGGTCGGCGGCGGCGCGCGTCTGGTAGGAGGCATTGCTGCAATTGAGATCTGACCAGGGGCTTATGCATACCGCCGCACGTGGCAGGGGCAGTTGCCGATCGCGTAGCGCGAGCAAGGTCGCGGCGGTGAGTCCGCCACCGGCCGAATCGCCGGCGATGGCGAGGCATGCCGGCGCCACGCCCTGGGCATAAAGCCACACCACGGCGGCTAGCGCGTCGTCGACCGCAGCGGGAAAGGGTGCTTCCGGCGCAAGCCGATAGTCGGGTAGTAAGACTCTGGCCTGGGCCGCGCGGGACAGTTCACCGGCTAGCGAGCGATGGGTGTTGGGTGAGCCCATCACATAGCCGCCACCATGCAGATAGAGCAGCACGGTGTTTGGGTCGACGTGCGGTGCACACAGCCATTCGGCGGCGCGGCCGTCGACAGTCAACTTATCGACGGTGATGTCGTCGGCGACGCGGAAGGAGAGTTTCTCCATCAGCGCGCGACGCTGGTCGATAGTCGTTGTGGGCGGCAGCGCTTTTTCGCGCAACAGGCGTTTGAGCTTGGTGATTTCGGCGCTGGCCATGATGGAGTCTCCTGCGGGGGATGGTGTAGGTAAGTGCGCGCGCTCAGTAATCGCTTTGCTGCAGCACCTTGGCGCTGCGCAGTGCTTCTATCTCAGCCTCGTCCAGTCCCAGCCAGTCGCGCAGCACCTCGGCATTGTGCTGGCCCAGGGTGGGTGCCGTGAGTTCGAGATCGTCAGGAAAATCGGAGAATTTGAGTGGCATCCCCGGGATCTGAAAGCTACCCGCCATGGGATCCGTGATGGTGCGCACGGTGCGGCGCGCGAGCAGATGGGGATGGCAGAGCGTCTCTTCTATGGACAGCACCGGCGCCGCGGGCACCTGATACTTATGCATGTGCTCGATAGCCGCGTCGCGATCGGGAAAGCGCGCCAGCCAGTCTTCCAATATCGTCACCACTTCGTCGCGATGGGCGAGACGCCCGGCATCGGTGCCGAGATAGGCGTGATCGATCAGGTCGGGGCGCGCCATGGCCGTACATAAGTCCTGCCAGTGATGGAGGAAGGCCATGATCACCACCCAGCCACCGTTGGCCTTGAACACGCCCGCCGGGCAGATGTAGTTCAGATGCGGGCCATTGCGGCTCGGCTTCATGGCGCCGTCGCTGGCGCTGCACTGATGCACGGTCACTTCGTGACAGTGGTAATAGACATCGAGCAAGCCGATGTCGAGATGTTGACCGCGGCCACTGCGATCGCGATAGCGCAGCGCCGCCAGCACCGCCAGCGCACCATGCACGCCGGTGCTGACATCGCCGATGCCGACGGGTGGAATATAGGGCGTGCCATCGGCGTCGCCGATCAACGAGGTCACGCCCGAATAGCCTTGCGCGATGAAATCGTAGCCGGGCAGTTTGGCCAGCGGTCCGCTCTGGCCGAGGGCCGAGACCGAACACAGGATAATGTCCTCGCGCATTTCCTGCAGGCGTGCATAACCCAGCCCCATGGCGTCGAAGGTGCCGGGTTTGAAGTTCTCGACCACCACGTCGACTTTCGGGATGAGCGCCGCAATCAATGCCATGCCGCGCGGATCGCGCAGATCGACGCACAAGCTCTTCTTGCCGAGATTCTGCTGCACGTAATAGAGGCTGCGTTCGTTGCGCACTTTGGACATGCGGCGTGTCATATCACCGTTAGGCGCCGACTCGACCTTGATCACTTGGGCGCCCATCTCAGCGAACATGCGTGTGACGGTCGGTCCGGCCAGGGCGCGCGTGAAGTCGAGCACCTTGAGATCGCTCAGCACATGTTGCAAGGGTCCGGCCATGATGTCTCTCCGCGTTTGGCCTGGCGCTAGGTCTCGCGCAACGCTAGCACGGGCGCGAGGAACAAGCCTGTGTTGGTTTCGAACTAAGTAACTAGGCCCAATAAGGGCAGCAACTCGCGCAAGTCATCGATCACGACCTCGGCACCCTCGGCGGCGAGATCGACGCCGCCGCCGTAGCCGAAGCTCACACACACCGCGCGCACACCGGCATTCTGTGCGGCACGCAAGTCAGCCAGCGAATCGCCGATCATCACTACCCGTGGGAGTTCGACAGCCAGCACCGCAGCGGCGTACAGGATCGGTTCCGGTGCGGGCTTCTTGGTGGTCAAGCTGTCCCCCGACAAGGTCACGCCGAAGTAGTGGGCTATGCCGGCAGCCGCGAGCAGTGGCACGGTGAACCGTGCCGGCTTGTTGGTCACACAACCGAGCGCCCAGCCGGCGGCGGCGAGACGGCCGAGGACTTCTTCGACACCGGCAAACAGCCGGGTGCGGTTGAATACGCGCGGCTGGTAGGCAGCGACGAAACACTGGTAGGCCTGGGCGTGCAGGCTGGCATCGGCTTCGCCGTCGTGCTGACCGGTCAGGGCGCGATGAATGAGGCGGACTGCGCCATGGCCGATCAGTCCGCGCACCACCGCCTCACCCACGGCTGGGTGGCCACAGGCCTGCATGGCGATGTCCAGCGCATCGGCGATATCGGGCGCGCTGTCGACCAGGGTGCCGTCCAGATCGAATAGCGCCAGCCCGCGCGCGGCGCTCATGGGCCAGCGGCGATGGCGGCGCGCAGCGCCGCGATGGTAGTGCGATAGTCGCCCTTGCCGAAGATCGCCGAGCCGGCGACGAAGGTATCGGCACCGGCCGTGGCAATCGTGCCGATATTGTCGGCCTTCACGCCACCGTCGATTTCCAGGCGGATGGGCAGACCGCTGTTGTCGATCAGCGCACGCACCGCACGCAGCTTCGGCAAGGCTGAGGCAATGAAGGCTTGACCGCCAAAGCCCGGGTTGACCGACATCAACAGCACCATGTCGAGCTTGTCCATGACGTGTGCGAGATAGCTCAAGGGGGTGGCGGGATTGAACACCAGGCCGGCCTTGAGCCCACGTTCCTTGATCAACTGCAGGCTGCGATCGATGTGTGCGCTCGCTTCCGGGTGGAAGGTGACGTAGTCGGCGCCGGCGTCGGCGAATTCGCCGATCAGGCGGTCGACCGGCGAGACCATCAGATGGACGTCGATGGGTGCCTTGATGCCGTAGTCGCGTAGCGCCTTGCACACCATCGGCCCGATGGTGAGGTTGGGCACGAAGTGGTTATCCATGACATCGAAATGGACCAGGTCGGCGCCGGCCGCGACAACCGCCGCGACCTCCTCACCGAGGCGGGCAAAATCGGCCGACAGTATCGAGGCAGCGATGGCGGGTTCGAATTTCATCGGCACATCCAGCAAGCGATGCAGAGGGTGGCCGTCGAGGGCGGCCGCAGCGCGGCGCACTCTACCCGATCGGCCCTGGCGATGCATCCGCACGGCCGCACGCCTAAGGCGCGCGGCTGCGGCGGCCGCTAAGGGAGCTATGCCCGCGTTTCCCGCCCATCTGCTGTGCTGCGCTTTGCTCGTGATGGCAGCCGCGCCGAACTGGGTGAGCGCCGCCGATCCGGTACCCGCCGAGACCAAGACCCCGGCCACCGACACCACGACGCCGGCGGTAGCTGAAGCCAAGTCTGGCGCCGAGGCGACACCCGCCGCCGCGTCCGCTGATCTGGCGCTGCCCACCGCGCCCGAAGCGCTGCTACTCGCGCGCTTGGAAGCCAAGACCCTAGCTGCCGACTTCATCAAGCTCGGCGACGATGCGCAGCCGATCCTCGCGCGCTATCGCGCTGCGACCAAGCTGCCGGCCAAGGGCGCGGTGTTGTTCATCCCGGCACCCGGTCACTTCATCGGTGACGACGCGGTGATTGCCGCTGCGCTCGCGGAACTGCCGGGCGGTGGCTGGAGCGTGCTGGCGGTGCAGACCCCGTTGTTGCCGATGGTCGCGAGCATGAAGCACTACGAGGACAGGCACGATCAGGCGCTGGAAAGGGCCAAGAAGGCGCTCGAATACCTGGCCCAGCAGCACACGCCGGCAAGCGTGGTGGTGGGCCGCGCCGGCAGTATCGAACTCGCGCGCGAAGTCGCCACGCTCGCCGGTGAGGTCACCGCGCTGGTCGCGCTGGGGCCGTGGAGCGGCCAGATAGGCGCGAGCAAATTGCCTTTATTCGATGTCAGCTCCGATCGGGATCGGGCCGCTCTCGCCTGCGCTCGCGAGCGCTATGCGGAAGCCGGTCGCGCCAAGACCGTGGTCTACAAACAAGTGGTGTTGAGCGGAGCCGACCAGCGTTTCAGCGGCTTCGAATCCGAGATCACGCGTCGCATACGCGGCTTCGCCGAGCATCTGCCGGCGCCTGGCAAAGTGACGTCTGCGCCCGGTTCCTGAATGCCGTCGTCAAGACGCCTGGCCGAGCCGCGCGAGGAAATCCAGAATCAGCCCGTGGGTGGCGCCGACATTCTCGTTCAGGATGCCGTGCCGCGTCGATGGGATCCAATGCACGTCCTTGACGGGCGACGCCAGCTTGCGCAGCGCGATGCGTGCGCTTTCCGGATCCACTACCTGATCGGCGTCGGCCTGGATGAGCGTCACCGGGCAGTGTATCGACGGCAGCACCGCGTCGAGTTGCTGGGCGACACGCGTGAGTTCGTACAAGCCGCGTAAAGGAATATTGCGGTAGTTGATCAGCGGATGTTCTGAATCGTTGGGTCGGAACGGCATCATGCCTTCATAGTTCGACAGCCAGCCCATGATGCGATTGGCACCGTGCATGAACGGCACGAAACGCAGATTCTTGTTGCGGAATTTGAGCGGCGCACAGACAGCGACCACGCCGGCAATCGTGGCATGGCCGCGGGCTGCCGCGATCAGACTCAAGGAGCCGCCGGTCGAGAAGCCGACGAGGGCCACGCGTGGGGTCAAGGCCGACATGATCTCGATAGCGCGTGTGACCGATGCCAGCCAGTCGGCCCAGCTGCGTTCACGCAGATCCCACGGCGAGGTGCCATGCCCTTTGAGGCGCACGCCCAGCACTGCGTAGCCCGTATCGTGCAGCTTGCGGCCGAAGTCGCGTACTTCGGCCGGCGAAGCGAGAAAGCCGTGGACCAAGACTACCCCCAGCGCGCGCGCCTGGGGCGGGCGCAGCAGGAACGGGCTGGGGTCTGCATTGGCCGTTTCCCGAGCATTGATCTCCTCATGCTTGGGCTGCCGAAAGAGCGCCTGGTCCCAGGCTAACGACTTGCGCTCATCGTCAAAGCATTCGAGCGCCAGCGCGTCGCGCGCGATGGTCGCGGCGCGCGTCAGCGCATAGCGTATGGCCGCGCCCACCGGCGCCAGCGGCTCGACTTCGTTGGCGTAAACCTCGACCGGATTCTCCAGCCTTACTTCGTCGAAGCCGTGTTCCTGAACTAACTTATCCTTGAACAGCAGCGCATCGCCCTCACGGGCGAGCAGCGCCGCGCTCTGGGCGCTATCGAGGAATTCGTTCAAGGCCGAAGGTGCCACTGTCAGCAGCGGCTGATACTCGGCCGGATCGCACAGGCCGTGATGCAGGTGCACTTCGGTATGGGTCTGCAGACGTTTAATCGCGAGGTAGAGCGCACGGCGGAAGTCGCTCTCCGCCACCCGCATGACGCCGGTCTCGACCTGGGCCAGGATCAGCGACGAGGCGAGGTGCGAGAGATTGACCGAGGCCAATTGATAGATGGCGCGCATATAGCGATCGCGCAGACGATTGATCACCGTTGGGGTGCTGCGGGTCGCGAGCCGCGTGACCAGTTGGCGCTGCAGGAAATCGATGTCGAACACCGCCGTCAACGAAGGCAGGCGGCGGGCCAGATAATGCAGCGCCGGCCGCTCGTACCACGCGAGTGTTTCGTGTACTTCGAGATTGCGGCCGAGATTGATGTCCATATCGGTGGCTTTGAGCAGCAGGTTACCCTCCACCACCAGTTCTTCGAGCGCGCGCTTGCTCAAGCCGCGGTTGAACAGTTCCGCACCGCGTCGCAGGATGTTGTCGCTGATACGCAGCGGATAGAAAGTGATATTGGCCGGCACCAGACTCACCGGCCGGCGCGCGGTGGCGAGCAGCTCCTCGATGGTGGCCATGCCGAGCTCCTGGCGCCACGCTTCAAGGGTGGCGCGATCATCGCGGGCCGCACGGTAAAGCACTGCGTAGCGGAAGATCTGCAAGCCGGTGGCGAGCCGCCCCGCCCCTGTGTGATGCTTGCGCCGCGCCTGGGAGTGACGCGAAAAGACCTTGTAACGGCCACGGTCATCGATCACCTGGCGATCTTTCACCATGCCGCCTTCGGGAAACACCACCACCTTACGCCCGCGCAGAATGTCGCGCGCCAGCAGTTCCATGAGTGCGGGATGATCGTTGGGCACCACGCCCAGATCGCGTAGCAAACGTGCAAAGCGATCATCGCGGGCGAAGAATTCCGCCGCCGCGATCGAACGGCACAGCTGGCCGGTCTCCTGGTAAATGAGGTATTGCGGGATGAAGGTTTCCATCCGCGCAAAATGATTGAACAGGAAGATCTCGCCGCTTTCCAGCTGGTGACGTTCGTGATGCATCTTGATACGCAAGCCCAGCACCTTGCGCACCTGTTCAAAGGCGCGCGCGCACCAGTCGTAGGTCTGCTGGTTGATGTCGGAATAATCCATCACGGCTGGATCAGCGGCACTTGCGCCTTTATAGGTAATTCATGGCGCGCCAGGGCCCAGGCCACGTGCTCGCGCACCAGTGCTGAAGGATGCTCGGCGCGTGCCGCCAGCGCCGCTATCACCGTGGGCGTGGACGGCGCATTGCCAAGCCCGACCGCAAGGTTACGCAGCCATTGTTGGTGCGAGATGCGGCGTAGCGCCGAGCCGCGCGTCCGTTGTTCGAAATCCGCTGCGCTCCAGGCGAATAATTCGACGAGGCTGGCGCTATCGAGGCCATGGCGCGGCGCGAAATCGACGACCTCGGTCTGGCGTGCATAGCGGTTCCACGGGCACACCAGTTGGCAGTCATCGCAGCCGAAGACGCGATTGCCCAGCAGTGGACGCAGGGCTTCGGGAATGGCATCCGTACTTTCGATAGTGAGATAGGAGATGCAGCGCCGTGCATCGAGACGGTAGGGCGCGACGATAGCAGCGGTCGGGCAGACGTCGATACAACGAGTGCAACTGCCGCAGTGATCGGTTTCTTCCAGCGTCGATGTCGGCAGGAGTAAGTCGGTATAGATTTCGCCGAGCAGAAACAGCGAACCTTCGTGGCGTGCGATGAGATTGGTGTGCTTGCCTATCCAGCCGTGTCCGGCGTTGCGCGCCAGGGCGCGTTCTAGTACCGGCGCGCTGTCGCTGAACACCCGATAGCCGAAGGGCCCGATGAGTTCAGCGAGTCGCCGAGCGAGCTGCTGCAAGCGTTGGCGGATGGTCTTGTGATAATCGCGACCCAGCGCGTAGCGCGCGATGTAGGCACCGTGCGGATCTTCGAGCCGCGTCCAGGCGCTGGCGAGGGGCTCGGGCAGGTAGTTCATGCGCAGCGAGATGACCGCCAGCGTGCCCGGCACCAGCGATGCGGGCGCGGCACGCAAGTCGGCCCGTTCGCGCATATAGGCCATGCTGCCGTGGTATTGCGCCGCTAGCCATGCCGCCAGATAGGCGTTGTCGGCGGCTAGATCGAGGCGTGCGACGGCGCTGTGCTGAAAGCCCAGTTCGTGCGCCCACTGATCGAGACTGTGCAGGGCCTGCGCGACGAGATCCGCGCGCGCGGCAGTGTCGGTATCAGTCACTGGGCGGCCGCGGCACGCTGGCGAACTCGAGTCGTTCGCTCAGCGCTGCCCACAAAGCAAGAAACGCTCGGCCACCGGCTGAGTGGTCGGCGTAGGCATTGACCGGCGCACGGTGCTCGCCCATGCGTTCGATCTCGGCGGCATAGGGAATATAACTACGCAGCAGATCGGGATGGGTTTGGGCGAACTCGATGATCAGTTCGCGATGTAGCCGTTTGCGACGGTCGACCATCGAGAAAAACGGCATGATAAGCGCGCGACTGTCGGGCTGCGCGGCACGAAAAGCCACTAGCTGATCATAAGCGCGCAGCGACAGATGGGTCGGGATCAAAGGCACCAGCAGCAGGTCGGCCATGTTGAGGATATTTTCCGAGACCGTCGACATGCTCGGTGCGCTGTCGACGAAGACCAGCTCGTAATCGTCTTCCAGCTCGCGCAGCATGCGGCGCAGACGTAGTGTGCTCTTTTTGTAATCGCGCAGTTCGATGTCGAGGTTGCGCAAGGAAAAATCGGCCGGGATCAGATCCAGATTCACACAATCGGTGGCGCGGATCGCGCGCGCGAGGCCGCGCTTGTCCTCCAGCAAAGCTGCCGCGCCGCCACTCATGCCGGGGCGCACGCGCAGATAGAAGCTCGCCGCGCCCTGGGCATCCAGATCCCATAACAAAGTGCGCAGGCCAGTGCGGGCAGCAATATAGGCAAGGTTGACCGCTGCCGCAGTCTTGCCGACTCCGCCTTTGAGGTTGTAGGTGGCGATGACTTTCATAGTTCAGGCATTCCGAACAGCGCGTCCAGCGCCGCCTGGTGACGGCGATTGTCGAATTCGTCCAGCGCCCTCAGCAAGGTGTCGACGTCACTGACCGCGAGGTGTTCGCGCAGCGCCCGACGCGCACTTTTCAAGGCAGCGCGCAAGGCCGGTTGGCCCTTGGTACGGCGCCACAGGTGGCCTTTGAACAGTGCCAGCTGAGCGTGGCGATCGCAGCTCTTGCCGAGCAGGGTCTGCAATTGTTTCAAGGCGCTCTGCACAGCGGCGATGCGCTCGCGAGGATACAGTGAAGCGCATGGCTCGACGAGATAGCGCAGGCGTTTGCACTGCTTGCGCAGCTCGTGCAGGGCAGTGGGCGAGTAGTCAGCCGCGACAGCGGCGGCATCGCGGCGCAGGCGGGCGAACGCCTTGCGGATGGCGGCCGCCGCCGCCTCGCCAATGGGCGGCGCGTCGGGTGTCGTAGCGGCTATCACCGCCGCCAAAGCCAGCGGCCAGACCCGGCGTAGACGGGCATAACGGGCGCCGGCCAGCACGCGTTGCAGCCGTGCGGCGTCGCGCGCCCGCTCACGTTTCAGACAATTCGCCAGCCGTTTGCGCTCGCGCTTATCGAGCGCGACATAGTCGGGGGCCGGTGCAAGTAGCGCGGCATGGAGCACGTCGATATCGCGCAAACGGCGGGTGCCGGCCGATAGCCAGCGGAATTCGCCTTGGAAATGCCGTTCCAGATCGCGACCCAGCAGACCACGATAGGCACGCAGTAGCGAGCGCGAATGGCGCATCGCGACTCGTAGCTCGTGCAGTTGTTGTGCTTCGGGTGCGGCGCCGGGTACGACCGTCGCGCACATCGTGGCGTGGTGGTCGAGCAGCACCGAGGCCACCGCGATGGCGGCTGCCGTCTGCCGCGGCGGTGACGCTCCCACGCCAGACGCGGTGACGGCGGCGAGATGCAAATCCTCGAGCAACTCAAAGCCATCGCCCTCGAGCGCGCGCCACGCCAGGCGCTTCTCAAGCGCGCGCGCCAAAGCGCTCGTTTCGCTCTCGTAGCCACGTTTGGCTATCAATTCAATCACGACGGGGCTGGCCTGACTGCCGGGCGCGATCGCGTGGTACTGATGTGCTATCAGCGTGCACTCGACTTTGTCGTCATCGTTCAAACATTCATAGCGCAAGCCGCGCTCGCGCCAACGGTGCACGACCAGCAGCCGGCTATCGCCGATCTGCCCTTCCAGGCGCTGTCGCAGCGGCACGGCAATAATGTCGTGAACGGCTTCCGGCAGGCGCGCTGGTGCTGGCGCCGTGAGGCTCGTCTGGCGCTTGAGATGGCGCAGGCTCAAGCTGGTTTCGCCTGTCGTTGACGTCGCGATCAGCAGCCAGCCGCCGCGGCGCAGCGCGAGCGTAGGGGAATCGAGCAGCAGCACTTCGCCCTCGCTATGACGCCTACGAGCATGGGGCAGGGCGACGCTAACTGCCTGTGCGAAGTCCTGCACGGACAAGGTTGTGACGAAGTGGAAGATGCCGGCCACAGTGATCCTCGTGCGGGCCGGCGTCGCTGGCGGCATGCAAGGAGCGGCCATGGCGCGCGGCGGGACCCGCGACGCCATCATAGCAAGCCGCTGCGGGCTGGCGCGGTCTCGCCGGCGCTAGAGATACTGGCTGGCGTAGTCGGCTAGACGCGAACGTTCTCCGCGGCGTAGCGTGATGTGTCCGCCATGTTCCCAGCGCTTGAAGCGATCGACTACATAGGTCAGTCCCGAGGTGGTTTCGCTGAGATAGGGGCTGTCGATCTGACCGACGTTGCCGAGGCAGACGAACTTGGTGCCGGGGCCTGCGCGGGTAATGAGGGTCTTCATCTGTTTAGGCGTCAGGTTCTGTGCTTCGTCGAGGATCACGTAGCGGTTCAGAAACGTGCGCCCGCGCATGAAATTCAAGGACCGAATCTTGATGCGATGCTGGAGCAGATCGTTGCTCGCCGCACGTCCCCATTCGCCGCCTTCCTCGGATTCGGAGAGTACTTCGAGGTTGTCCATGAGCGCACCCATCCAGGGTGTCATTTTTTCTTCCTCGGTGCCGGGCAGGAAGCCGATGTCTTCGCCGACCGGAATCGTGACACGGGTAATGATGATCTCGCGGTAGCGGCGTTGCTCCATGCACTGGGCGAGCCCGGCGGCCAGCGCCAGCAGGGTCTTGCCGGTGCCGGCGGTACCCACTAGGGAGACGAACTCGACTTCGGGATCCATCAGCAGATTAAGTGCGAAATTCTGCTCGCGATTGCGCGCGGCTACCCCCCACACCGAATGTCGCATCTGCCGGAAGTCGCGTACCTGACGCAGGATCATCTTGCCCTGCTCTTCGCGCACCACTACCAGTTCCAAGGCCTCGTCACCGGCCACGTAGACGAATTCGTTGGCGATGGCGGGCGTGACGATGCCGAGCGGAATGCTGTAGTAGGTGTCGCTGTCTTGCTTCCAGCACTGCACGTCGTTCTGGCAGCGGGCCCAGAAATCGGCGGGCATTTCCTGCGCGCCGATGTAGAGCAGATCGATGTCGTCGAGGACCTTGTCGTTGTAATAGTCCTCGGCCGGCATGCCGAGCACGCGGGCCTTGATACGCAGATTGATGTCTTTTGAGACCAGGATGACATCGCCCCACGGGCCGTCGCTTTTGAGCGCGAGCCCAGTCTCAAGAATACTGTTGTCGGGGGTCTTGCCGACGAGACCACTGAGCGCGCCGAGCTTGTGCGGTTGGGTTTGCAGGAACAGCCGCCCACTCGGACGTGGCTCGGTGCCACCGTTGGTGTAGTTTTCGAGCGGCAGGCCGGCGCCGATCGCGCCGGCATCGGCGTCGCCGATGATCTGGTCGAGAAAGCGGCTCGCCTGACGGGCATTGCGCGCCACTTCCGACATGCCTTTCTTGCTGGCGTCCAACTCTTCGAGCACGACCATCGGGATGAACAGACGGTGTTCGGCGAAACGGAACAGGGCCGCCGGGTCGTGGATCAGGACATTGGTGTCGAGCACATAGGTGCGGGAATCATCGGACATCGGAATACTCGCGAAGGCGGCGTTCC
>JANLSI010000098.1:0-2721 GCA_031362345.1 Pseudomonadota bacterium | reverse complement strand
CCATCATGCGTACCCAACCACGCGCGGACATCATCATGATCTCGAGCATCGCGACCCGCTCCTTAAGCGCCAATGGCGCGCCCTACAATATGGGTAAGGCCGCGCTTGAAGCGCTGGCCGCGACGCTCGCCAAGGAAGTTCACGGCGATGGCATCTTCGTTAACACCGTGTGCGCGCCGCTGACCGCTACCGAGATGGGCGAGCGTCTCGCGAAAGTCGTTTACGGCGTCCAGCAAGACATTCACGAACTGAATGCGCAGAGCGGTTTCGGCCGCGTCTGCGAGCCGGCCGACATCGCCAATCTGGTGCGTTATCTGGTCTCACCGCAGAACAGCTATGTCACCGGTGAACGCATCTATGTGCATGGCGGCGTGCACTGACGGGCACGCTTTCACGCGCCGGCAATGGCGCTCGCGTTACGCAGGAAAGCCTGTTTTTCCGCCGCGCTGCGCGCGAGCGTGGCAGCGTGCCGATAACAGCGCCGCGCGTCCGCCGCCTGCGCTGCTCGCGCATGGATCTCCCCGCGCGCCGCCCACAGGAAAGGGTAGCTCGCCAGCGCCGGTTCATCCGCCAGCGCCGCAACCTCTTCCAACGCCTGCGGGACGTCGCCCGCGTAGGCGCGACTCAAGGCGCGATTAATCGCAATCACCGGACTGGGGTTGCGTTCGTAGAGCAGACCGTAGAGTTGCACTATGGTCTGCCAGTCGGTCTCGTCCAGTGAGGCCGCCAGGGTATGCTGCCCGGCGATCGCCGCCTCCAAATGCCAGTCACTGAGTTCGGCGCCGCTCGCCGAAGTATTGAGATGGAACAGCCCGCGTTCGATCAGCGCACGGTTCCACAGACTGCGGTCCTGACGCGCCAGCGGCAGATAAATGCCCTCGGCATCGATGCGCCCGGCGATGCGCGCGAGGTGAAGGCACATCAAGGCCATCAGGGCGTGGGCCTTGGGCGCGCCGGCGTCGCGCTGCTCGGTCAACAGCGCACACAGGCGCAAGGCTTCATCGCATAGCACCGCGCGCGTCTGGGTGGTCGGATGGCTACCGTGATAGCCCTCGTTGAACAACAGATAGAGCGCGCCCAGCACCGCATCAAGGCGCGAGTCCTGGGCATCAGCCACCAGGTTCGGCGCGAGCGAGCCGAGTTCGCGCAGCACGGCGCGGCCGCGTTGCAGGCGCTTGGCAATAGTCTGCTCGTTGGTGAGAAAAGCCGCAGCGATTTCGCTGGAGGCGAAGCCGCACAGAAACTTCAGTATCAAGGTAATCTGGGTTTCCTCGGCCAGCTGCGGCTGACAGACGGTGAACATCAGGCGCAACAAGTTCTCGGGGCCACTGGCCTCGGCCAGCGAATCTTCGACGGTCGGCGCGAGCGTCCATTCTGAAGCCAGCATGCACTGCAATTCATCGGCATAGCGCCGTTCGATGCCGCTGTGTCGAATGACATCGAGCGCACGATTGCGCGCGACCTTGTTCAACCAGGCACTGGGGTTATCGGGGATGTGGAACTTCCAGGCCTGCAGCGCCGTTTCCAGTGCCTCCTGTACGACGTCTTCGGCCAGTTCCAGATTGTGTGGACCAAACAGACGGACCAATGCGGCGACGAGTCGGCCCGACTCGTGTCGGAACAGACTCGCCACCAGTGCCTGGGGCCCAGCTTCGGTGGCGGGCCCCGTCATTTACATCTCCGCAACTGGCCGCACTTCGACCGAGCCGTCGAAAGCGAATATCGGACAGCCCAAGGCGAGCTCGGCGGCGACCTCGATGGATGCAACGTCGATCACCAGATTACCGGTCACGAGATCCTTCAATTCAGCGTAGGGGCCATCGGTGACTGCCTTGTTCTTGCCACGGATGGTGCGGCCACTCGCTTGCACCGGATGGCCGCCGGGTTGGTGGCCCTGCGCGGCGAGTTCGCCAATCCAGGCAGACCACAGCTTGAGATGATCCTGCAACACGCTGGCCGACAAGCCCTTCTCAACAAACGCGCCGCCACGAAACACGTACATGAATTTAGCCATGATGACTCCTTGAGATTTCCCGTTGTTCGATACGCGAAGGCCGCACGGTCTTCGTCATCGTCAAGACGGCTGACGACCTCATCACTAGGACATCGCGCAGGCAGGCGCTACCCCGGCATGCGTTCAAACGACGGCATGCCTGCCGGTATGTGCTGAAAGACTTGCTGATCGCAGGTAAAGATCGCGATGTCCGGCGCGAACAGCTTGGGGTCGTCCATGGTGCCGACCTTGATCAGCATGACATCGGGCAGCGCATGAGGTGCTTTGGACAAGACCTGCGTGCCGCAATCTGCACAGAACTCGCGCGTCACCGCGTTAGCGAGATCGCCGCGCGCGAACTGCTTGGGCGTGCCCTTGGTGTATTTGAAGCCGGCCGCCGGCATGCCGATGGTGAAGTTCGCACCACCGCCCGCCAAATACTGGCATTCACGGCAGTGGCACTGCAGCTTGATGACCGGCTCGCCTGACACGTGGTACTGGATGTTGCCGCAATAACAATGGCCCGAAAATTCCATGGTGCGTTCCTCGAATAGTGGTGGGTTGGTCAGCTGAGTCTACCCTTTCCGGCCTACACGCGGGTTGGTCGCTGGCACGCCACCTGCCCGATTGCGGCATGACGATCGGCGGTGGCTTCTGCCTATACTCTCGCCTAGTGCCCACCGCCGCAGGAGCCCCCTATGTCCCTGACCTTGCGCCCCACCGACGCT
>JANLSI010000042.1:0-8646 GCA_031362345.1 Pseudomonadota bacterium | reverse complement strand
CGGGCGCCAGCTTGGTTGAGGGCTGCAACAGACTCTCAGCTCGCAAGGGCGATCAATGCGCGCTCGAGCTGCCTGCGCCCCATAAGGTCGATCTCTATCCGATCCAGGTGGCGTTCGGGTACCTCGCCTCACACGAAGAGCGGGATTGGTTCGAGAATCTGCCGACCAGTTTCGAGCTGCCACGCGAAACCATTGATAAGCTGCGCGCCGTCGGGCGGCGACTCCTGAGCGAGGACCCGCAGTTTCAGAACCTGATTAAAGCGCTGAACGGGTGCCTGGCAAGCAAAGCGAACCTGTGCTGATTGAGATTAGACCCTAGGCAATGCTTGTAATATGAATGGGTCGGTGGCGCGGCACGAAATCACCAGTAGAGCGCGTGGTCTGGCCATATCAGATACGTATCGACTGGGGCTACTTTCAGCGTCTCCGAGCGCAGATAATCATAGTCGAGATGCAAGATCGACTTAGGTACTTGAGGAGAACAGGTCAAATGAACGTGGCTCAAACGTTGCCGGTCGCAAAGTCCCTCGAACTGTTCGTGGGAAATCGAAACGACAACCCAAGGCAGTGGACCGCCTTCGAATGGGATGACCCGATTCACGGGCACCAAGTTAAGGGGGACCTCATCGTGATTAGATCCGCAGGCAGCAGCGGGACCCTCCTCAGTGGTCTGTGGCGTACCAGCCCGGTTTCAGCGGGCTGCCGTCCCGACGGATCCTGCGAGGTCGTCTACTCGGCCCCGCTGGGTGACGAGACGATGTTGATCCTGGAAGGAGAAGCGTTCATTACGGTCAAAAAGTCGGGCAAGAAGCATCACATTAAGGCGGGTGACATCATCAGCCACCCGAAAGGCCTTGATGCGACCTGGGAGATTCCGGGCCCCTTCCTCAAGAAGTTATGGGTGATCTGGGATAGCCCCCACGCGCGGAAATCCGCCGACGATTTTTACGTTGGCAACATTACCGGCAAGCGTGACGGATGGGTGCCTTGCGAGTGGGACGAGCCGCGTCGCGGACCGGCGAAAGCAGGTGAGATCCAAGTCATCCGCGATGTTGGCGCGACTGGAACCCTGATGTGCGGTCTGTGGCGCACCGGAATGACTTCGCCAGTACGTAATGCCGATGGGTCATCTGAAGTGAAATACTCAGCGCCGCTGGGCGACGAAACGTTCATAGTTCTGGAGGGCGAGGCAATTCTCACCGTCACCCAAACAGGAAAGGAGCATCACGTCCAGGCGGGCGACATCATCGGACATCCCAAGCATCTGGATTTGCTCTGGTCGATAAAAACCCCCTTCCTCAAGAAATTCTGGGTGATCACGGACGCCGTCCCGCCCACGTCCTGAAAACTTTTATACTTGATGGCGATCAAGCGCGATGCGGACCTGAATCGAATACAGTACCTGGACAGCTCATAAGGGGATGACCATGGCGACGACAGCGACGCAATCCATCCCGACCAACGCTCAAGCAGCACCCTATGACTACGAAGTTATCGCCATCGGTGCAGGCGTTTCCGGCATTTACCAGATCAAGCGACTTATTGATCTGGGTGCGCGCGCCACGGTGCTTGACTCTAACGACTACCAGGGGATCAATTTCTCATAGTGAGAATAGGAGTGTCGGATAGGCCGTAGTGCCCGTCATCCGGCGGCAGCGCGGAATACCGCTGAGTTCAATGACTAGACCGTGGCGCCGACGCAGAATTGATCCATTTAACGAGTGTGTGCCGTTCCGTCATGAGCCAGCACCTCGAGTCCAGACGCCGCTTCAATGTGGGCGTTTAAACCCAAGTTACTGGCTCACTCCTCGCACCGGCATGATTTGGCATCTCCTTGCCTGTAGGAGAGCGTCTGCATAATAATAGATATATGTATTCGAAGAGTAACCCATGACTATCCTCAAACTGACAGCGGTTGGGACATCCACGGGGACCGTGATCCCGAAGGACATGCTTGCCCGAATGAAGGTGGAAAAGGGCGACTTCTTATATGCCATCGAAACTGCTGAAGGCTACCTCCTGACACCCTACGACCCGGCGATCCGTGAGGAACTGGAGGCGGGGCAAGCATTCATGAAGAAATACCGAGATACGTTCAAAGCGTTAGCTGAATGAGTACAGCGTCACGCTGGATAACTAAAGCAGCAGTGCTGCTATTGCATGAAGAGAGTATCGCGACGTTCGGAGGCGCGAGGGGTTTACGGGACGAGGGGTTGCTGGACTCAGCACTCGCTCGACCTCGAAATGCCCATGCCTACCATCCCGAAAAATCAATTGCCGAGCTTGCTGCGACCTACGCATTTGGTTTGGCGAAGAACCATGCCTTTGTTGACGGCAACAAGCGGGCAGCCTTTCTATCAATCGGCGTATTCCTCGCGATTAACGGGTTTACCCTGAACGCCGAGCAACCCGTCGCCATTCGGACCATGCTCGCCGTCGCGAACGGTGATTTGGACGAAGACGCGCTCGCAAGCTGGATACAAGAAAAACTCACGCCGACGGAAACGGATGGGAAATAGCCGTATTGGCGTCGGCGCCAACACGCCTATTCTCCAATTGCGTCAATGATCTGCCTGTAGCGTACGGCGGACTTGTGATCAACCGGGTCGGCGTCATTTAGGACCTGACAATGCTTGCCCTTGGAACTAAGCTTAGTCGGACAGCCTTCTGGAAAGCGTCGCCATGTTGAGAGTTCGCAGTGCTTATCACGTCACACACATGGTCAAGGATCTCGAGGCCGCGACCGGGCTCTACAAGCGCGTTTTCCAACCGCCTATCCAGTTCGACGGTTTCCACGAGGGCGAGAATCGCGACGCTTCATTCGCCAGCGTTTCCGATGCCTATATCGAACTATTTGCCCCCCGCGACGTGGCAGCGCCCAATCCCGCCTCGAACGGCGCTCGCTATATTCAACGCGCAGGCGAGGGCCTCTGCAATTTCGGCTGGCTCGTCGAGGATGAAATACCCGAGGCGATCCGCTTCTGTGAGGAGCTAGGCTACACCTTGGTCTACGTTGCCGGGCCGACGCGCTACGCGTTCTTCCTCCACCCCAAACAGGCGCACGGCATGATGCTAGAAATCGCCGGCGAAACGGTCCCTGACGATCCGCGCCTCGAATCCGGTTGGGCTGAGCGATGGCGGGATAAGCATCCGCTGGGTATCGAGCGTATGAATGCCGTGACCTATGCCGTGCGGGACATTGATGGCGCGCTTGGTCTGCTGCAGGAATTGACCGGCGCGCCTGTCATCCATAGGGGGCAGAACGAAGCGGGCGACGAAGAAAGCGCATTCGTCGCGATCGCCGACCACGTCATCGAAGTTCGGCGCAGCCGCATCGATTCCAGCGAAATCGCGCGCTTCATCGACGCGAAGGGACCGCGCATCCATTCAGTCACGTTCAAGGTCAAAGACCTGGCCCAGGCGCGCGACTATCTTCGTGAACTCGGTCTGCGCGTGCTGGAGCATGAGCCTGCATCCGCCATCGCGATCGACCCCGTAGACATGCTGGGCGCACGTTACTATTTCACGGACCAGGCAATTCCTTCGGATCCGCGCGGCTAGCGAGCACTCCGCCGCAGCTGCCCGAGGTCAACGCGGAACCGCCGTTAAATGGCATGGGTTTCAAGACGGTCGAACATTTAGCGGGGACGCACTCCACCCTGAGGTTGCCTGTGATGCGCAAAAACTCGATCAAGCAGATTGCAGGCTGTACTCATGGTGCAAACCACCGAGCACAGACCTTAGGGCCACGCTACAAGCGGCGTCGATGCAATGTCCGCTTCCAAACAGCGCCGTGGTCTGAAAGCGAGCACTGCCAACCTGATCAGGTCGGCGAGGACCCGCAATAGAATGTGGAGAAGGGCTATCAGGCGGGGCTAAAGCCATAGTCGTACAGGCGCTGGGTATCTTCAGAACCCTTGGTCGAATTATTGCGGAGCACAAGCGTTTATTCGAAGAGCGCGTTGAGATGATCTCGCCACACCGCTCCAGCCGTCGTCGTCCGCCAACCCAAGACGGTCGCCGGTTGCGACGAACCCAAAGCGATGGCAAATCGAACGGCTGTTTGCATAGCTGCAAAATTTCCGGCGACTGGTCACTCGATATGAATATAACGCCTAAATTTCCTGAGCTTTGTTCAACTCGGCTGCCTCGTGATCCTCTCTCGGCAATTTTGAGACCACCTCTAAACAGGCCGGGAGTGAGCGAGCACGCGACGGCACGGACGCTCGCGGCAGTGGGTTTGCGTCAGCCTGTGCGGCGGGCCTGGCGCGGCGTCATCTCATACCATCGCCTGAACGCCCGCGTAAAAGCCGCCTGATTGTTGTAACCGAGCAGCGCCGCCACGCGCGCAAAGCTGAGCTCGGTGCGTGCGACTTGGCGCCAGGCGAGATCGGCGCGCACCTGCTCAAGCAGCTCGCGGAAGCCTGTGCCGGCTGCTGCAAGGCGCCGCTGCAGGCTGCGCGGCGACAACCCGAGTGTCCGCGCGACGTCGACATGCGAGCAATCCGCACGTGGTAACAGCACCGTCAACACCGCCTTCACCTCGGCCGTGAGGGCGGCACCCGCCAGCGCTTTGCGGTGACCTCTGGCGTCGGCGCGCAGCGTCAGCTCGGGGCCGATGTCGAGCGCCGCGTTCAAGCTCGCGCCGTCGATGAAGAACGCGTCGCGCTGCGCGCCGAACTTCACCGCGGGTCCAAAGATTTCGACGAAGGCTCGGCGCTCCTCCGGTTCGGCACGCAGGGTGACTTCGCGCGGCCGCCACGCGCGGCCGAGGCACTCGCCGACGAACAACACCAAGCGTGCGAGCGTGAGATGGATGATCTGACTCTCGCCCCAGCGGCCCAACGGCAGGAACACATAGCTCAACCACAGGCCGCCTCGATGGGCTTGCATGCGCACGCTGCCGGCATCGGTATAGAGACCGTACTGCGCGACGAACGTGTTGAGAGCGGCGCGTAAAGTGCTCGCGTCCGCTGCGGTCATCCAGCGCTGGCCACGAATGCCGAGTCCGTGCTGGCACAGTGGCAGCCGCCGCACCTGGCGCAGTGCGAAAGCCGGACAGGCGCAGCGCTGCGCAGCGAGTTCCAGGAAATCGACGATCTGCCCGGCCGGCACGAACAGGTCGGGTTCGTCGAACACGCGCGCCGGCAGGCCGACCTGACTAGCGAGTTTGTCGGCGTCTTCTCCCAGCTCGGTGACCAACTCGCGTGAGCCGATCAGCGCGCCGCTGATAAGCACAGGCTCACGCACGGCTGGCGTTAAATGGAAAAATGTTGGCGCATATTGCAAAGAATATTAACTGGGTGCGAGGCATAATCCAAACCATCACATCGTCGGGCCAGCGCCCGGCGTAGGTTTTCGGCATCAGCACCGACGGAGAGAATCCCATGAGCAAGTACGACACGGTCATCAAGAACGGCACGATCATCGACGGTACCGGGCTGCCGCGCTTCAAGGGCGACATCGGCATTCGTGGCGGACGCATCGCCAAGATCGGACGCATCACCGCTACGACCGGGGCCGAGGTCATAGACGCCGACGGCCTGATTGTCGCGCCGGGCTTCGTCGACCTGCACACGCATTACGACGCCCAGGTGCACTGGGATCCCTACTGCACCATCTCCGGTTGGCACGGCGTCACCTCGGTTACCATCGGAAACTGCGGTTTCGGCTTCGCGCCGGCCAAGCCAGAATCGCGCGAACGTCTACTACGCATGATGACGCGCACCGAGCAAATCCCCTACGAGAGCATGGTTGAGGGTATGGGGCTCGACTGGGACTGGGAGTCGATGCCGCAATGGCTCGATCATCTGGACGGCGTGCCCAAGGGCGTCAACCTCCTGAGCTACGTGCCCCTGAATCCACTGCTGGTCTATGTCATGGGCCTGGAAGGGGCCAAGTCCGGTCGCGCGGCGACGCCGGAAGAGTTGACCGAAATGGTGCGCCTGATGAGCGAAGCGATGGACGCTGGCATGATGGGTTGGAGCTGCCAACGCTTCGGCAAGAACTCGATGCAGGCCGATTTCGACGGCACGCCGATGCCGACCGATCTCATGCCGGACGAAACCCTGCTCGCCTTTGCCGATCTGCTCGGCGAGCGCGCCGAAGGTTTCATCCAGATCCTGAACGCCCCCAGCGGCACGCCGGGCTCGAGCGGCGGCGGCAAGGATTCCGCCTTTGTTGAAGAACTCGCGCGCCGTTCGGGTCGTCCGATTATCTACAACGCCGTGATGGCGAGCGACGAGCCCGGGCTGGAGAACATCCACCAGCGCTCGATGCGCTGGATCGATCGCTGCTTCGAGCAGGGCCTGCAAATCTACGCCCAGGGCAATACCGTGCGTGCGCCCTACCAGTTCACGCTCGAACACTGGAACATGTACGACTCGAGTCCGGCCTGGAACTACGCCACCCTCGGCACGCCGGAAGAGCGCCTGGCCAAGCTCTCCGATCCAGCGCAGCGTAAAAAGATGATCGAGGAGGAAGACATCCTCGTCACCATGGGCGTGGGCGGACCAATCGAAGGGCTCACGGTGCAGGATACGCCCGGACACCCTGAGCTCGCGCACTATGTCGGCAAGACCCTCGGCCAGATCGCCGCCGCAGAAGGCAAGCATCATATCGAGGCCATGCTCGACATCGGTGTAGCCGGCGATCTCAAGGTACAGTTCCGCACCAAGGAGCTGTCCAGCACTGATCCGAAAAAGGTCGGCGAACTCGCGCGCAACCAGCACATCCTGCCGGGTATCTCCGACGGCGGCGCGCACACCAAGTTCTTCACCGGCGGGTCCTACACCACGGACATGATTGCGTGGCTGGTACGCGAAACGCGTGAGTTGACGCTCGAGCAAGCACACTTCCACTTGAGCTACCTGCCGGCCCAGGCCGCCGGCCTGCGCGACCGTGGCTTCCTGCGCGAGGGCATGCCCGCAGACATCATCGTCTATGACTTCCAGAACCTGAAGCGCACGCCCGAGGTCGACTACGAAGTCGCCTGGGATTTCCCCGCCAATGAGTGGCGCCGCGTGCAGCGCGCCGAGGGTTATCGCTGGGTCATGGTCAACGGTGTGGTGACGTTCAAGGATGGCACTTGCACCGGAGCCACCCCCGGCAAACTGCTGCGTCTGGGTCGCTTCGACGGTGATGAGGCAGCAAGCCTGACCAGCGCCGGTTAATCACGCGGATATTTACGGGGGAGTTATCATCGCAACGGGCGACGGACCATCCTGGGTTGGTGGACGACGATGGCTGGCGCGGTGCGGAGAAATCATTTCAACGCCACGCTCCTCGAGTAACCGCTCGTCGAGTCGGTCACTGTCGTAGGCGCGTGCGAGTAAATCCATGGCTAAGCCTCTTTGCCGGGCCGCCACTCACTGCAAGTGTGAATGAACTTCGAATAAAAGTGCGAGCATGGGTGCGCTAGCTGCAAGCATAAACTGTGGGGACAGTTTGGTGGGGAGATCAAAATTGCGCGAGTGGCGTATACGGGTCAGCTAGCGATCGAAACTAAACCCTACCCCGACTGGTGGCGGAAACAGTGCACGCTGCGCCGAATGCGAGGGCCAATTTGAGCGAATTCTGCAAGTGACTTTCCGTACCTGTTGCGTACGGAAGCGGCGCGGAGATAAAGAAAAGGCGCTGAGAAATTGATTCAATTGGTGGGCGATAGTGGGATCGAACCACTGACCCCTGCCGTGTGAAGGCAGTGCTCTCCCGCTGAGCTAATCGCCCCTATTCGAGGAACGCGGATTCTAGGGCGCTCGGCCGGGAGGGTCAAACGCTCAGCGAGCAGACGGGCATTGCGGGGGAACTCGTGTCAGAGCGGTGCCCTGCCGGGCCAACGAGCTGGTCGGCCCGCATCCCGCGCGATTCCCTATAATGCCGCCGATTCCACCCACACCACGCAGCCGTTCCATGACAATTGTCACCCGTTTCCCGCCCAGCCCGACCGGCGACCTGCACATCGGTAGCGCCCGGACTGCGCTCTACAACTGGCTCTACGCGCGCCGCCACGGAGGGCGCATGGTGTTGCGTATGGAGGACACCGACCGCGAGCGCTCCACGCAGGCGGCGGTAGAGGTGATCCTGGAGGGCATGGCCTGGCTGGGTCTGGACTACGACGCGGGACCTTACTACCAGTCACAGCGTTTTGAGCGCTATCGTGAAGTGGTGAAAGATCTGCTGGCGCGAGGCAAGGCCTATCACTGCTATTGCAGCCGTGAGCGTCTGGACGAGCTGCGTGCCCGGCAGATGGCGGCCAAGGACAAGCCGCGTTACGACGGCCATTGCCGCGATCATCCCAATCCGGACAACGGTGCGCCGCCGGTGGTGCGCTTGCGTACCCCGCTTGAAGGCGCGGTAGTGATCGACGATCAGGTGCGCGGTGCCGTCACCATTCACAACCGCGAATTGGACGACTTGATCATCGCGCGTTCCGACGGCAGTCCGACCTATCACCTCAGCGTGGTGGTAGATGACATCGACATGGGCATCACCCATGTGTTGCGCGGCGATGACCACCTGAACAACACGCCGCGTCAGATCCACATCCTTGAGGCGATCGGCGCGCTGCGTCCGATCTACGCCCATATCCCCATGATCAATGGCAGTGACGGCAAGAAGCTGTCCAAGCGTCACGGTGCGGTCAGC
>JANLSI010000028.1:0-2974 GCA_031362345.1 Pseudomonadota bacterium | reverse complement strand
CATGAGTTCAATGCGTCGACCTTCGCCGGTCGCGTGATCGCGGGCACGGGATCCGATCTCTACTCGTGCATCACCGGCGCGATCGGTGCCCTGCGCGGCCCGAAGCACGGCGGCGCCAATGAAGTGGCCTTCGAGATCCAGAAGCGTTACGACAACCCGGACGAGGCTGAGACCGATATCCGCGCCCGCGTTGAGCGCAAGGAAGTCGTGATCGGTTTCGGTCACCCGGTCTATACCGTGTCTGATCCGCGTAACGAGGTCATCAAGAAAGTCGCTCGACAGCTCTCCGCCGAAGAGCAGAATATGAAGATGTTCAACATCGCCGAGCGCCTGGAATCGGTGATGTGGGAAGTGAAGAAAATGTTCCCCAACCTCGACTGGTTCAGTGCGGTGAGCTATCACATGATGGGGGTGCCGACCGCCATGTTCACGCCGCTGTTCGTGATCGCGCGCACCTCCGGCTGGTCCGCCCATGTCATTGAGCAGCGCATAGACGGCAAGATCATCCGTCCGAGCGCGAACTACGTCGGTCCGGAAGATCAGAAATTCGTCCCGCTCAAAAATCGCGGATAAGCAAGGCGCCAAAGCCCATGAACTCCCAATACCGCAAGCTACTACCCGGCACCAAGCTCGATTATTTCGACACAAGTGCCGCCGTGAATGACATCCAAGCGGGCGGCTGGGACAAGCTGCCCTACACCGCACGCGTGCACGCTGAAAATATCGTGCGCCGCGCCGATCCGGCCATCATCACCGACTGTCTGAAGCAGATAGTCGAGGTCAAGCGCGATCTCGACTTTCCGTGGTTCCCGGCCCGTGTTGTGTGCCACGACATTCTCGGCCAGACCGCGCTGGTGGATCTGGCCGGCCTGCGTGATGCGATCGCCGATCAGGGCGGTGATCCGGCCAAAGTCAATCCGGTGGTACCGGTGCAGTTGATCGTCGACCACTCGCTGGCAGTTGAGTGCGGTGGCTTCGACAGCCAAGCGTTCGAGAAGAACCGCGCCATCGAAGACCGACGCAATGAAGATCGCTTCCACTTCATCAACTGGACCAAGCTTGCCTTCGACAACATGGTGGTGATCCCGGCTGGCAACGGCATCATGCATCAGATCAACCTGGAGAAGATGTCGCCGGTCATTCAAGTACTCGATGGCGTGGCCTTCCCCGACACCCGTATCGGTACCGACAGTCATACGCCGCACGTCGATGCACTGGGCGTGATTGCGGTCGGCGTAGGTGGTCTGGAAGCGGAGAACGTCATGCTCGGCCGCGCCTCGTGGATGCGTTTACCGGAAATCGTCGGCGTCGAGCTGACGGGCAAACTACAGGAGGGCATCACTGCCACCGATCTCGTGCTGGCGCTCACCGAGTACTTGCGCCAATCAAAGGTGGTCGGCGCTTATCTTGAGTTCCATGGCATGGGCGCGTCCTCATTGACGCTCGGCGACCGTGCGACCATTTCCAATATGGCGCCGGAATATGGCGCTACGGCGGCGATGTTCTCCATCGATCAGCAGACGCTCGATTATCTGAAACTCACGGGCCGCGCTGACGAACAGGTCAAGCTGGTCGAGATCTATGCCAAGCAAGCCGGTCTGTGGTCCGACAGCTTGAAGACTGCTGTCTATGAGCGGAGCTTGAGCTTTGATCTGGCGAACGTGGTGCGCACCATGGCCGGCCCCAGCAATCCTCATGCGCGGGTGTCGACCACCGATCTCACTGCCAAGGGTATTGCTGGCAAGTGGCAAGACGTGCCGGGGCAGATGCCCGACGGCGCGGTGATCATCGCGGCGATTACGAGCTGTACCAATACTTCCAATCCACGCAATGTGATTGCGGCCGCCTTGCTGGCGCGCAACGCGAACCGTCTGGGCCTGACCCGCAAGCCGTGGGTGAAGAGTTCTCTCGCACCCGGTTCCAAGACTGTGGCGCTGTATCTGGAAGAGGCGGGCCTGAAGTCTGAACTGGAGAAGCTCGGTTTCGGCATCGTGGGCTTCGCCTGCACCACCTGTAATGGCATGTCCGGCGCACTGGATCCGAAAATCCAACAGGAGATCATTAACCGTGATCTCTACGCGACGGCCGTGTTGTCCGGTAATCGCAACTTCGACGGTCGCATTCATCCCTACGCCAAGCAGGCCTTCCTGGCCTCGCCACCGCTGGTGGTAGCCTATGCCTTGGCCGGCACCATCCGTTTCGATATCGAGAAGGACTCGTTTGGTACCGATGCCAACGGCCGGCCGATCATGCTCAAGGACCTATGGCCGACCGATGCCGAAATCGACGCCATTGTCGCCAAGAGCGTGACGCCTGATCAGTTCCGCAAAGTCTACATCCCGATGTTCGAACAAAAGGGCGGGGCGGCGGAAAAGGTCAGCCCCCTGTACAACTGGCGTGCGCCGAGTACCTACATTCGCCGTCCCCCTTATTGGGAAGGCGCGCTGGCAGGCGAACGCACCATGAAGGGCATGCGCCCGCTGGCGTTGCTGCCGGACAACATCACGACCGATCATCTGTCGCCGTCGAATGCCATTCTGCTGGACAGCGCGGCCGGCGAATACCTGGCGAAGATGGGCTTGCCGGAAGAAGACTTCAATTCCTACGCGACCCATCGTGGCGATCATCTGACCGCACAACGCGCGACCTTCGCCAACCCCCAGCTCGTCAACGAGATGGCGGTAATCGACGGCAAGGTCAAGAAGGGTTCGCTCGCGCGGGTCGAGCCGGAAGGCCTGGTCATGCGCATGTGGGAAGCGATCGAGACCTACATGGCGCGCCGCCAGCCGCTCATCATCATCGCTGGCGCCGACTATGGCCAGGGCAGTTCGCGGGACTGGGCGGCTAAGGGCGTGCGTCTCGCCGGTGTGGAAACGATCGTGGCCGAAGGCTTCGAGCGTATTCATCGCACCAACCTGATAGGCATGGGTGTGTTGCCGCTGGAGTTCAAACCGGGTGTAAACCGCAAGACTTT
>JANLSI010000027.1:0-5009 GCA_031362345.1 Pseudomonadota bacterium | reverse complement strand
ATTCTTCGACGGACGCATGTTGCCGAACTCCCGAAACAGTCCTTCCGCCTCTTGCGGCGTTAGGTGCGTCACCGCCCACAACGCCTGCCGCGCCGTCCACGGCGTGAACTGACCGGCCACTATCCCGGCGCGTAATTCCAGCGGTACCACCGCCGCCTCGCGCCCGCGCCGATACAGCGTGCGCATCACCGTCACCGGCCCGGCCGCGCTGGTGTAGGTGTCCGAACTGCGCAGCACGCGGTGGTGCACCTGCCCTTCGAGCAGCAATTGCGGCCGGTTCACATCGAGCCGCACCAACTCCGCGCCGAGCAGATCCCGCTCAGCCTGCATGTACCACCAAACGGCAAATTCGTCCGATTTCAGGCAAGCGCCGGAATTAAGTAACGCATTGATTTATAGATGGTGGGCCCGGTAGGATTTGAACCTACGACCAAAGGATTATGAGTCCCCTGCTCTAACCAACTGAGCTACAGGCCCGAGAGGCGTTTGCCGATCGCGCTCGTCATGATAACGACAAGCGCGACCGGAAAGCGGTGGCCGGTTCTACCGCAGTGGTAGCTAGGCCGTGTCACGTCGGGTGACTTAGTCTAAGAAGGTGCGTAGCCGCTCCGACCGCGACGGGTGACGCAGCTTGCGCAGCGCCTTCGCTTCGATCTGACGGATGCGTTCGCGCGTGACATCGAACTGCTTGCCGACTTCCTCAAGAGTGTGGTCGGTATTCATGTCAATGCCGAAGCGCATGCGCAGCACCTTGGCTTCCCGTTGCGTGAGCCCGGCGAGCACTTCGCGTGTGCTGCGGCACAGGCCTTCGAAGGTCGCCGAATCGATCGGCGCTTGGATGTTGGTGTCTTCGATGAAGTCGCCGAGATGAGAATCCTCGTCGTCGCCAATCGGGGTTTCCATCGAAATGGGCTCTTTCGCAATCTTGAGCACCTTGCGAATCTTGTCCTCGGGCATCTCCATGCGATCTGCCAGCTCTTCCGGCGTCGGTTCGCGGCCCTTCTCCTGCAGGATCTGGCGCGAGATACGGTTGAGCTTGTTGATCGTCTCGATCATGTGCACCGGAATACGGATAGTGCGTGCCTGATCGGCGATCGAGCGCGTGATGGCCTGACGAATCCACCAAGTCGCATAGGTCGAGAACTTGTAACCGCGCCGGTATTCGAACTTATCGACCGCCTTCATGAGACCAATGTTGCCTTCCTGGATGAGATCCAGGAATAACAGGCCACGGTTGGTGTACTTCTTCGCGATTGAGATCACGAGTCGCAGGTTGGCCTCGACCATTTCCTTCTTGGCGCGCCGCGCCTTGGCCTCGCCGATCGACATGCGGCGATTGATGTCTTTGATCGCGCCGATGGTGATGGCGTGTACTTCTTCGACTTCGAGCAGGCGCTTCTGCGAATTCTCGATCTCGTCCTGCCGTTCTTTGATGGCGGCCGCATAGGGCTTCTTGGCGCGAGTCAGGGTCTTGACCCACTTGTCATCGGTCTCGGCGTCGACGAATACCGCGAGGAAATCTTTGCGCGGCATACGGCAATGCTTGACACAGATGTCCATGATTGCCTTTTCTTGCTTGCGGATTTCCTCGACCACCAGGCGGACATGCTCGGTGAGCTTGTCGGTGAACTTGGGCACCAGCTTGAACTCAAGGAAGCGGTCCTGGAGTTCTTTACGCACCACCTCGGTACGCGGATGGTCACGGCCGTTTCGCTTAGTTGCGGCCTGCACCTTCTTGAACAGCCTGCTGTATTCGTCGAAGCGGCGGATGACTTCTTCCGGATCGAGCGAGGGCGCCACGACGTCCTCGTCCTCGGTCGCGCCTTCGACTTCTTCCTCGTCATCGCCAGCGGTGGCGACCGCCTCGTCAGGCACAACTACCACCGGCGGTGGCGGCGCGGCCGCAGCTTCGCTGTAGTCAATGAAGCCTGAAATGATATCGGTAATCTTGAGTGCGCCGCTGACGGTGCGCCCGTATTCCTTCAGGAACAACTCGGAGACGGTCGGGAAGTCGGCCAGCGCGGACAACACCTGGTTCAGACCGTCTTCGATGCGCTTGGCGATCTTGATTTCGCCTTCGCGAGTCAAGAGGTCGACGGTGCCCATCTCACGCATGTACATCCGCACCGGATCGGTGGTGCGTCCGAACTCGTTGTCGACTGCCGCCAGCGCAGCGGCGGCTTCCTCGGCCGCTTCTTCGTCGACATCCCTATCGTTCAACAGCATGGCATCGAGATCCGGTGGAGTCTCGTGGACCGCGATGCCCATGTCGTTGATCATGTTGATGATATCTTCGATCTGCTCGGGATCGACGATATCGTTGGGCAGGTGGTCATTGACCTCGTGGTAAGTCAGGAAGCCCTGCTCCTTACCCTTGGAAATGAGCAGCTTGAGTTGCGACTGTTGGTCGGCGGTATCGACTTCGTCCACCGTTTCCACGGCATCTGTTTTAGCTTTGGTCAATTTCCACGAGCCTCGTAGTCCGTCGATCCCTGGAATGGATCGTTTAAATTCTAGTAATAGGACGATGGATCCGCCAGGTGCACTGGGGTAGCAAAATAGCCGCGTAGTATAGGCGTTAAGAGAGGCTTTTGCCTAGTCCAATGCCCCTTGCACGGGTGCTTATCGGCGGCGATGTCTGTCAGCCTGGTATCTTTCACGGCCTGCATAGGCGTGTAGGGCATCGGTCGTTTCGCGCGGACCTGCGCCGCGTCGCGGATTATTTGGCGCGTTTGTAGTGCCGCACGATCTCGCGCTGCTCTTCGGTCCATTGCTCGAAGGGGATGGCCTGTATGCGGGCGAAGCGCTGCTCTTCGGCCTTCTGACGCAGGCGCTCAAGGGCGCCCGCGAATTCGCTCTCGAAAGCGCTGTCGGGGATGCCGAGGTCGATAGCCAGCAGGTGTGCAAGTTGAGCCTCGAAGGGCTGCTCGCGCCAGCGCTCAAGCAGTGCGGCAGTGGAGGCGGGCGGATTGGCATCAATGGCGCTCCAGACTTCGAGCAACAATAGACCGTCATGCAGTTCCTGTCGGCAGAAAGCGACCAGTTCCGCATCGAGCTGAGCGGCGAGTGCGGGTTTCTGCAAGAGCATCGCCAACGCTTGTTCTTCCAGCGAGCGGCTGATGAAGCGGTTCAGCACCGGCGCACGACGCGGCGCACCGCCGCGATGAGGGGTGAGGCCGAGCTCGCGACGTATTAGGTCTTCGTCGAATTTACTCAGGTCGGCGAGCACACGTACGGCCCCAGCCCGATGACTTTGGCCGGGAATCTGGTTAAGGAAGGGTTTGGCGCGCTCGATCAGCCGTGCGCGGCCATCGCCGCTGCTGAGGTCGACCTCAAGCTTGAGGGTATCGAGCAGGTAGTCGGCCAGGCCGAACTGACGAGCGGCCTTGAAGAAGCCATCCGGTCCGAATTCGCGCACGGCGCTGTCCGGGTCCTGACCGTCGGGCAGGAACGCGAAGCGTACTGCGCGATT
The DNA here is from genome assembly GCA_031362345.1 of Pseudomonadota bacterium. Lineage (GTDB taxonomy): Bacteria > Pseudomonadota > Gammaproteobacteria > JADJYF01. The sequence continues at coordinate 1,537 of JANLSI010000027.1, read as the reverse complement.
GCCTTCCAGCAGAGGTAGGGCGATTTCAAGTGCCCGCCAGGCGGCGCGTTTGCCGGCGGCGTCGCCATCGAAACAGAACACCACTTCGGGCACCTGGCGGAACAACAGGTCGAGGTGATCGCGGGTGACCGCTGTGCCGAGTGTTGCCACCGTATTGGGCATGCCGAACTGATGCAGCGCGACGACGTCGAGATAACCTTCGACCACTATCAAACTGCCAAGCTTGCGATTGGCAGCCAATGCCTCGTGCAAGCCGTACAGTTCACGTCCTTTGTGGAAGACCTCGGTTTCGGGCGAGTTCAGGTATTTCGGCTCACCGCTGTCGATGACCCGTCCGCCGAAGCCGATTACGCGTCCGCGTCGGTCGTGGATGGGGAACATCACCCGTTCGCGAAACCGATCGTAATAGCCGCCGCGTTCACGCTTGATGGCGAGTCCGGCGCGCTCCGCCTGCTCTTCGCTGCTGCCGTTGGCGGTCAACACGTCCAGCAGATTGCGCCAGCCCGAGGGCGCGAAACCTAAGCGGAAAGTCTTGGCGATTTCGCCGCTTAGCCCGCGTTTCTTCAGGTAATTGACTGCGACATCGCGCGCCGCGCTGTGGCGCAGCTGGTCCTCGTAGAAGGCGCGCGCCTGTTCGAGGATGTCGAGCAGATCGCGCGTGCCGCTGCTGCGTTGGCTGCGTGCTTCATGCGGCACTTCCATGCCGGCCACGCCGGCCAGTTCTTCCACGGCCTCGACGAACTCGAGATTTCGATGCTTCATGAGAAAGCCAATGGCGCTGCCATGGGCGCCACAACCGAAGCAATGAAAGAATTGCTTATCGCGACTGACGGTGAAGGACGGGGTCTTCTCGCCGTGGAAGGGGCACAGCCCCTGGAAATCCTTACCCGCTTTGCGCAGCGGCAAATAGCCTTCAACCAATTCGACAATGTCGACGCGAACCAACAGGTCGGCGATGAATTGCTCTGGAATGCGGCCAGCCATGGGATGATGCGCGGGTGGCTTAAGGGGGATGCCGGATTGTCAGCAACGACGGGTGCGGGCTACTGACCACGTCCCCGCAGGCGGGCTCAGCCGGTGAGTCTGGCCTTGACCAGCGCGCTGACCACCGCCATGTCGGTGCGGCCCTTGAGCTTGGCGTTCAGAACCCCCATCACCTTGCCCATGTCGCGCACTGCCGATGCGCCGGTCGCGGCGATAGCGTCGACCACGTGCTGCTCGACTTCTTCCTTGCTAAGCGGCTGCGGCAGGTAATCCAGAATCAGCGCCAGTTCGAACTCTTCCTGCCTGACCAGATCGTCACGCCCACCTGCTAGGAACTGGCTGATGGATTCGCGGCGCTGTTTGGCCATCTTGGTCAGCAGATCGAGCGCCGTACCATCCTCAAGGGCGATACGGTGGTCTACTTCGTACTGTTTAACCGCCGCAGAGATCAGCCTGAGCGCCGCGAGCTTAGGCTTTTCACCCGCGCGCATGGCGGTTTTGACATCCTCGAGCAGGCGGTCTTTGAACGCCCCGCTCACTGGATCAGAACGGG
>JANLSI010000884.1:0-2700 GCA_031362345.1 Pseudomonadota bacterium | reverse complement strand
GGTCGACCATGGCACGGCGCTGACGCTGGCCGGCACCGGCACGAGCCGTGCAGACAGTCTGTTTGCCGCCATCGAATCCACCAGGAAGTGCTGTCCGAAGCGCTTGCGCGCCGAGCTCCGCTCAAAATCCTCCATGGGATTTCCGAGTTTCCGCGAGCGACGTGGCGAGTTCGATGGCGGCAAACAGACTGTCTGCACGGCTCGTGCCGGTGCCGGCCAGCGTCAGCGCCGTGCCATGGTCGACCGAGGTACGCACAATCGGCAGGCCGAAGGTCACGTTGACCGCTGCGCCGAAGCTGACAGCTTTCAGCGCCGCCAGACCCTGGTCGTGGTACATGGCGACGATCGCGTCATAAGCACTACGGTGTTCGCGGGTGAAGGCGGTATCGGCCGGTAATGGGCCGTCGACCAGCCAACCCCGTGCACGCAGTTGTTCGACTGCAGGGCGGATCTGGTCATCGTCTTCGCTACCTAAGTGACGGCTCTCGCCGGCATGCGGGTTCAGCCCGCACACCGCGATGCGCGGTGTCGCGAGGGCGAACTGCTCGCGCAGTTGCCGGTGAATGATTTCAACGGTCGCGAGCACCCGCGCGCAGGTAATGAGGTCGGGAACCTGGCGTAGCGGAACATGGGTCGTGACCAGCCCCACACGTAGCGAGCCGGCTACCAGCACCATCACCGGCAGCGCTGCGCCGAGGCGCTCGGCCAGATATTCGGTATGTCCCGAAAATGGGATGCCGGCCTCGATGATCAATGACTTCTGAACCGGCCCGGTAACCAGCCCGTCGAGGCGCCCTAGCGCGCAGGCGTCGGCGGCGGCATCCAGGCAATCGATTACGTAGCGGGCGTTGCGGATATCGAGATGGCCAGCGAGCGGCGGCGTCGCGACGCTCAGCGGGAAGACCTGCAGGACACCCGGCGGGACGCTGACGAGTTCGTCAGGATGGTGCACTTCGCGCAGCTTGAGATTTATGCCTAGCACAGCGGCACGCGCCGCCAGCAGGTGTATATCGGCGAAGCACAGCAGCTGCGCGCGACTCGGTTGAAATGCGGCAGCAATCGCCAGATCTGGGCCGATGCCGGCCGGCTCGCCTGGACTGAGCGCCAGACGCACGGGCGCCGCGCTATTTATTGCGATACTCGACATAGGCCTCGTCGCGCAGGCTGCGCAACCAGGTTTGTTGTCTTTCCTGCAATTTCTGCTCGCGTATCGCACGGCGGGCGGCAGCCCGCTTAACTTCTACGGTACCATCGTACTGACGCACGTCCGTCACCTGCAGGATATGTAGGCCGTACTCGCTGCGGAAGGGTGCACTGATCGCCCCGCTCTCGCTCTGGTTCATCACTTCCTCAAACTCCGGCACCATCTGTCCCTTGCTGACCCAGCCGAGATCGCCGCCTTTCAGGGCTGAACTGCGGTCATCGGAGTTGGTGCGCGCGAGCTGCGCGAAATCCGCACCGTTCTCGATACGGCTCTTGAGCTGCAGCAGCCGTTCCTGAGCCTGATTGGCAGTGACCAGGGTATTGGGTTTGATCAGGATGTGGCGCACCTTGTGCTGCTCGACCATGATCTTCTCGCCGCTGCGCTTATCGACCAGTTTAACGATGTGATAACCGCTTGGACTGGTGATGATGCCGCTGTTTTCGCCTAGTTTCATGGCGCTGACGGCATCGGCGAACAGCGACGGAATTTCGGCGCCCTTGCGCCAGCCCAGGTCACCGCGTTCCAAAGCCTGCTGACCGTCCGATACGCTCAGCGCGATGTCGCCGAAATCCTCCCCCGCATCGATTCTGCGCAAGGCGTCGTCGGCCTTGTCGCGGACTGCCTTGAGTTCGGTTTCGCTGGCGCCGGTCGGAATCGAGATCAGGATATGCGAGAGGCGGTATTCCAGCTCGTTTTCGCTACCACTGGATTGGTTGCGCAAGAAATTCTCGATTTCCTGATCGGAGACCTTCACACGGTTTTCGACTTCCTCATGATGCAACTTGGCGATCACGATCTGCTGGCCGATTTGCTCGCGAAAGCGCGCGAAGGGGATGCCTTCCGACTCGATAATCTTTTCGAATTGCGGCAGTTCCAGCTTATTGCGCTTGGCGATGTCCGTGATCGCCTTGGTGAGCTCTTTATCGGTGACCTTGATGCCGGCCTGGCCGGCGACCTGTATCTGAATCTTCTCCAGCACCAGACGCTCAAGCACTTGGCGCTCGAGCACGGTGGTCGGTGGCATTTCCGTGCCTTGCTGGCGCAGTGCGGAGCGTACGCGGTCGGCCTGTTCGTCCAACTCGCTTTGCATGACGATGTCCTCGTCGACTACAGCGATGATGCGATCGAGTTCGGCGGCCATTACTTGCCCGCAGAAGAGCAGTAACGCGGTAGCTGCTAGAACACGACGCAGGCGGTGAAAAAAGCGGAATTCAAGCATGGGGATACACGGCTACCAGATCGGATTCTCAGGCGGTCTGCCAGCATGGACCACGGCCCGGCACCGGCACTGGCGAAGACGGCGACCGCGCGGCGGGCGCAATTGTAACCCAAGCATAGGCGCTTGCGGCCGCCGTCACGAGATGCAATCCGAGACCCCTGTGCGGCACTGCTGCGGGACCGCTATTCAAACGGATCTTCGTAGCCGGGAATACCACGGTTGAGCACCGATCCTGACTTCTTGCCGATGCCGCCCAGGCCGCGGAACTGAAACTGCA
>JANLSI010000827.1:0-2312 GCA_031362345.1 Pseudomonadota bacterium | reverse complement strand
TCATCAACGATCGCTACTTCGCCCTGATCCGCAACTTCAAACGCTTTGGCTGGATGGTGCCGCTGTTGTTTGGCAATTCACCAGCCGTGTGCAAGTCTTTCCTGGCTGGCCGCACCACGCGCTTTCACCAGATGCAGCGTGGCACTTTTTACCTGCCCTATGCCACTTCGCTGCGCATGAGCGACATCGGCTACAAGAACAAGAATCAGTCGGCATTGCTAGTTTCCCACGACAGTCTCGCGAGTTATGTCGCCGATCTGCGCCGCGCGCTCAAGCTGCCCTATCCGGAATACGAGGCGATAGGCACGCGCGACGGCGACAAGATAATCCAGCTCACGACCAGCGTGCTGCAGATCGAAAACGAGTACTACAGTTTCATCCGCCCTAAGCGCACTACGGTGCCCGGCGAGCGACCGAGCGACGCGCTCGAGAAGCGTGGTGTCGAATACGTCGAAGTGCGCGCCCTCGATGTGAACTGTTTGGAGCCGACCGGCGTGGCGCTCGAACAGTTGTACTTCACCGAGGTCTTCTTGCTGTTCTGTCTGCTCGAAGTGAGCGCCAATCTGACCGCCGAGGAACTGCACGAAATCGAGTACAACGAACTGACCGTCGCGCTGCGCGGTCGCACACCCGATCTGGAACTGGTGCGCGACGGCGGGCGCGTGTCCTTGACAGACTGGAGTCTCGAAATCTGCACGCGCATGCAGCCGCTCGCCGCCCACCTCGATGCCCATCAAGGCAGCACGGTTTACCAAGACGCAGTGGCGCGCCAGGTCGAGGCCCTCAATGCGCCCGAATTACTGCCTTCGGCGCGCGTGCTGGCAGCATTGCGCGAGTCACAAGGCGAATTCCACAGCTATACCCGCGAACTCTCGCTGCAACATCGCGCCAATTTCCGCGCGCGGCCGCCGAGCGGAGACGCAAGCCACGAGTTCGAGTCCCTGGCGAGCGCTTCCCACGCAGAACAGGCGCGCCTGGAGGCCGACAAATCTGAGCCTTTCGATCAATTCATGGCCCGCTATCTCGAACACTGAGCGCCGTGCGGGAACCTTGGCAACTTATGCCGCTCTCAATTCGCACTTCATGAACGGAGCAGCACGATGAAGCGCAGGAAGTTATTGCACTTGAGTGCCGGCGGTCTGGTGAGCGGATTGTTAGGCTTACGCCGCGCGCTGGCAGAACCGCCCGCCGACGCTGCCGCACTCGCGCAATTGCGCAGCAACTGGCAAGCATTGCGCGCGGCCGGTACGGCGGTCATCGAAGCGCGTCCGGCGCTCACGCGCAGCGACGACGAATGGCGCGCGCAATTGCCCACCGACGCCTATGGCGTATTGTTCGAAGAGCATACCGAACGCCCCTTCAGCAGCGCCTTGAACGAGGAAAAGCGCGACGGCTTGTTCACCTGCCGTGCTTGTGGCCTGGCGCTCTTCGCCTCCAGCATGAAATACGACAGCGGCACCGGCTGGCCCAGTTTCTTCACCAGCATCGAAGGCCATCTTGCTTCCAAGCAGGACTTCAAGTTGATCTGGCCGCGCACCGAATACCACTGCATCAAATGCGGCGGCCATCAAGGCCATATGTTCGACGATGGCCCCGCCCCTAGCGGCCAGCGTTGGTGCAATAACGGCGTCGCCTTGAGCTTCATTCCCCTCGTCACCTGAACACCACGCGCATTCAAATCGATTCCAGCGAATACATGACGACACCAGCGTCGCGCCGAATAAAAACCCCGCCACCGGCGTTGCGGAAATGCACGCCGAGCCGCGGCCGATACCATTCCGTGGTGCGCATATAAGCCTGACCGTCGGTCAGTTCCTGATCGCAGTTCTCTTCCCAGTCTTCGCGGGTCAACACGCCAAACAGTAGCGCGCAGTGGCTGAGCGCCGCGAGCTTGTCGATGGCGCGCGTGGCGGCCTTATCGTCCAGGTACTGCAATACGTCGTGACAGATGACGAGATCGTAGCTGCCCTTGACCTTGAGATCTTCGATGCTGGTGCATTGCCAGCCATAGCGATTGCAGGCATATTCGCTGACATCGCAGGCATCGATTTTCACACCGTGAAAGGCGCGACGCAGACCGCGATGCAGAAGGCCAGCGCCACAGCCTATATCGAGTACGCGACCCACTGGGCAGTCCAACAGCTTCAGATAGGCGCCGACAAAACCGGCCAGTTCGTCGAAATAGGTGGGTTCTGCGATGCGGGTACGACGATTGAAATAGAACCGTTCGAAATAGGCTTGATCGAAAGTTTTGGCCTTCACGATAAATACTCCCGCCGCGCGGCGCTCAGGGGCTTAAGAAACACCTACGC
>JANLSI010000633.1:0-3791 GCA_031362345.1 Pseudomonadota bacterium | reverse complement strand
GATCGTCGAGACCCTGTGCGAGGAACGTCGGTGCACCGGGCGCGGGCAACGGCGGGGTCTGCGCCTCGGCGACGGCCGCCCAGTCGGGCTCGTCCATCGGGTTCCGCTCGAAGATCGTGAGCCCGAAGATGTCCCGCACCTCGAGATCGATGAGCCCGGCCGCGATGCACTCGTCGGCGATCTTGCGCGGATCGATGCTGTTCCCCACGAGCCCCTTTGTGCGCAGCTCGGGGAACACCGCCGGCCGCGGCGTGGACACCGCACGCATCGCCCAACAGTTCGAACAGGGTAATGTCTCTTTCACGGACAATGCGCTGGACCTGGCGGTCAGTGGTCAGGGCTTTTTCATGACCAACGTTAACGGCGAACGCCAGTACACCCGCGACGGCGCCTTCAGCCTCGACAAACAAGGTTACATCGTCAATTCCAAGGGCCATCAATTGCTGGCCTTTGGTGCCGACACGGTCGGTAATGTCAATGGTTCTTTGGGTCCGCTGCAGCTGTCGCAGGCCAACAACCCGCCCAAGGCCAGCACCGCAGTCGCGTTTGGTGCCAACTTCGACGCCAACGCCACGCCGCCCGCCACGGCGGTGTTCGATCCACTCGATTCGACCAGCTACAACGAGACCACCGCACTGAATATTTTCGACTCTCAAGGTGGCTCGCATTTGCAGCAGATGTATTTCGTGCGCGACACCACCGCCAATACCTGGCAGATGCATACCTATGTCGACGGCACCTTTGTCGGTGGCCCAAGCCCCATCACTTTTAGCGGCGTGGGTGTGCTGGCGACGCCGGCCAACGGTCAGGTAGCGCTGCCCACGTTCACGCCAGCCTCCGGCGCGAACCCGATGACGATTACCGTCAACGTCAGTGGCTCGACCATGTACGGCGCGCCGTTCGGCACTAACAAGCTGAGCCAGGATGGCTTTACCACGGGTCGTCTGGCTGGCATCGACATCGACACCGAGGGTGTCATCCTGGCGCGCTTCACCAACGGTCAGTCAGCGGTACAAGGCCAGGTGGGGCTGGCGAATTTCCCCAATCCGCAAGGTCTGCGCCCGGCCGGTGGCAATGCCTGGCAGGAGTCTTTCGCCGCCGGTGTGGTGCTGCAGGGCAAGCCCGGGACGGCCAGTCTCGGTCTGATTCAAGGTGGCGCGCTTGAGGAATCGAACGTTGATCTTTCTACGGAACTGGTGGCCTTGATCATCGCCCAGCGCAATTTCCAGGCGAACACCGAAGTGATCAAGACCGCCGATGCCATCACGCAAGCCGTTATCAATATCCGTTGAGCGCTTAGGGCACGAGTAGAGCGAGGCACGCACCATGGACCGCATGATCTATCTGGCAATGTCTGCCGCACAGCAGATGATGAATGGCCAGGCGCTGGCCTCGCACAATCTCGCCAACGCCAACACCGTCGGCTTCAAGGCCGACTTCGAAGCGGCGCGTTCGATGCCGGTCTATGGCAATGGTCTACCAACCCGCGCCTACGCCATGCTCGAGCGCCCGGGCACCAAATTCGCGCCGGGATCGATCGAGACCACCGGCAACGATCTCGATATCGCCGTCAATGGCGATGGCTTCATCGCGGTGCAGGCGCCTGATGGCAGCGAGGCTTATTCCCGCGCTGGCGATCTGCAGCTGAACGTCAACGGTCAACTGCTGACCGGCGCGGGCCGGCCAGTGCTCGGCAACGGTGGTCCGATCGCGCTACCGCAGTCCGAAACCATCACCATCGGTGTCGATGGCACGATTTCGATACGACCGGTCGGCCAGCAAGCGAGCACGCTCGCGCAGGTCGACCGTATCAAGCTGGTCAATCCCGACGTCAAGCAGTTGCGCAAGGGCGCCGATGGCTTGTTCCGTCTGGCCGACCAGAGCAATGCACCGCCCGACGCCGCCGTGCGCGTCACGCGCGGGGCGCTGGAGCGCAGCAACGTCAACAGTGTGGCCGAGATGGTGCAGCTCATCACCAACTCGCGCCAGTACGACATGGCCGTGAAGGCTATGAGCACCGCCCAGCAGATCGATACCGCTGGCGCCAAGCTGCTCAGCTTGAGCAATTGATTCGCCCTTTAACTCAGCCCTCGCGCGGAAGCTAAAATCATGGCATCAGCACTGAATATCGCCCAGACCGGTCTCGACGCACAGCAGACCCGACTGTCGATCATTTCGAACAACCTGGCCAACGTCGCCACCACGGGCTACAAGAAAAGTCGTCCGAATTTCGAGGACCTGCTCTACGAGACCATTTCGCAGCCGGGTGCCTCGTCGTCACAGAGCACTGAACTGCCGTCGGGTCTTATGCTCGGCACCGGTGTGCGCACGGTCTCGACCGCCAAGATTTTCACCCAAGGCACTTTGTCCCAAACTGAGAATGCACTCGACGTCGCCATTCAGGGGCGTGGCTTTCTCCAGGTGTTGTTGCCCGATGGCTCCGCCGCATACACCCGTGACGGTGGGCTGTCGATGAACTCCCAGGGCCAGATGGTCACCTCGTCGGGCTATCAAGTGGACCCGGCGATTACCATTCCGGCCTCGACCTTATCGATCACCATCGCACCCGACGGTACGGTGTCGGCCTTGACCGCCGGCAATACCGCGCCCACCCAGATAGGCAACCTCCAGCTCGCCGACTTCATCAATCCGCAAGGTCTGCAGCCGGTCGGACAAAACCTGTTCAAGGAATCGGTGGCGAGTGGCAACCCGCAAACCAGCACACCGGGCTTGAACGGGCTGGGCACCTTGATCCAGGGCGCGGTCGAAGGTTCGAACGTCAATGCGGTGGAAGAACTGGTCGACATGATCGAGACCCAACGGTCCTATGAAATGAATTCCAAGGCCATCCAGACCGTTGATGAAATGCTGCAGTTCGTTACCCAGAACCTATAAGCGGCCCGCACGGAGTATCACCTTCATGTCAAATCATTCCAGCGTCACCGGCCTGCGCGCAGTGGTCATCCTGGCGCTGTTGGCTTGCCTCACTGCCTGCGAAGCGCCACCGCGTCGCGACCCGGAATACGCCGCATCCTATCCGGCCGTACACGGCAGTCCGGCGCAGTCGCAGGCGGCCAGCGGTGCGATCTACCAGGGCGGTTACGACATCGCGCTGTTTGAAGATCTGAAGGCCCATCGCATCGGCGACATCCTCACTATCCGTCTGTCGGAGAGCAATCAGGCGGCCAAATCGAACAACAATGCGGTCAACAAGAGTGGCGCATCGAAGCTCAAGAATCCGACCATCCTCGGTGCCAAGCCGGAATTCCTGTTGCCCGGTGTTTTGCCGCTGGCGGAGCTGGCCTCCAACTCCCTGGAGACCGATCTCGCGTCGACCAACGACTATTCAGGCAAGGCCGATTCCAAGCAGAGCAATTCTTTGAACGGCAGCATCACGGTGACGGTCGCCGACGTATTGCCGAATGGTAATTTGCTGGTGCGCGGCGAGAAGCGCCTGAATCTCAATCAGGGCAACGAGTACATCAAGATTTCAGGCATGGTCAGGGCGGTCGACATCGGCACCGACAACTCGGTGCTGTCGACCAAGATTGCCGATGCCACCATTGTCTATAGCGGCGACGGCGCCAACGCCGACTCCAGCAAAGTCGGCTGGCTGGGGCGTTTCTTCATGAGCGCAGCCTTTCCATTCTGAGCCCCGATCATGATCCCCACACCCCACGAATTCTCGCCGCTGCGGAGCATCAAGACCATGACTCGATTACCCATCCTCGCGCTCGCCTTGTTGTGCGCAACAGCCAATGTCAGTGCCGAACGCATCAAGGACCTCGCGC
>JANLSI010000745.1:0-2420 GCA_031362345.1 Pseudomonadota bacterium | reverse complement strand
ATTGCCAAGCAACCAGCCGCCTTGAGTGCAATGTGAATACATGAGCTGGCGACAGTATTCGCAACTACCGCAGGCCGTGATGCACGAAATCAGCACGTGGTCACCGCATTTGAACCGTGTCACGGCGCTGCCGACCTTGGTCACCACACCAACCCCTTCGTGGCCGAGCACGCGGCCCGACGCGCAACTCGGTAAACGGCCGGCAAGAATGTGCAGGTCGGTGCCGCAGATCGTAGTTTTTGTGACGCGCACTATGGCGTCCGTCGATTCGACGATTATGGGGGTGGCGCGCTCTTGCAGGGCTTTCCTGCCTGGACCGAGATAGACAAGTGCCTGCATGAAATCTGTGCCCTTGATGTTGGCGCGAACGTCGTCGACGGATAGTCTTACACCAGCGCCGCGCCCGCCTCATCGACTCCGCGCGTGTGCCCTGCCCGTCGCTGCTGCCGGAAAGCTCGCGTTGTCGATATACGAGGTTTTACCAAATAGCGGGTAGCGATCGCCGCCACTGGCCAGCCAACCGCAACTCAATGCCAGTGCGGCGCCGACGGCGATCACTGCAAAGACAAGGCTGGCGGCAAGTGTTAGCTTTTCACGAGGCGTATACATTAGTCGTAACCGCTGGCGGCCCACTCGCTGGTGGATGCTGACGATGCTCTTCCTGTGTGATTTGAGTGTCGGTGCGAGAGCGTACATAAGTGAAGCAGCCACGACCGCTGAGTCTGCACCTGGATAGACGCTAATGATTGCCAGCGCACCGAAATGTGTGAGCGGCTTGCTTACGATCGTTGCCTATTGCTCACCATGACTTTTTTTCAGGGAAAGGTCACCGACAGCGGCGAGACTGAGCCGTCGAGACCGCTGTTGGTGTGAGCGTGATCAAACAGCAAGCTATTGAGGAGCACGACATGACTCTTGGAACCATTCTCTTGGTAGTACTCGTCTTGATGTTGATTGGCAGCATTCCAACCTGGTCCCACAGCCGCAGTTGGGGTTACGGCCCAAGCGGGGGTGTGGGTGTGGTAGTCATCATCCTTGTCGCCTTGTTACTTACCGGGCATCTTTGATCGGCGCGGAACACCACGCGACGGGCCGCTAGGGCGTGGACTGCGGCGGCGTTCGACTGTTACGCCACTCCTGCGCGACCGTGCCACTCCAGTTCGCGACATCTGCGAGTACGCGTCGCGTGGCGAGATTGGCCGCCGCCACTCCACCGCGAGCGTCTTCACTGCTGGATGCTACGACGCTTTCGAACTCGCGCGTGGCGAGCACCCGCCGATCGGCACTCGCCACCAAGCCTGCCCGCAGCGTGAAGCGCACGCGGCTGGGTAGCCCGTCGAATTCCTGTTGAAGTCGAAGAATCTCCACCTCTATTTGCACATCACTGCGCGCCGTGCTGCCCGGCGACATGCTGGCGCGGAACGCGCCTTGGCGCGCGATCGCCCTGACTAATAATGGCGCGAGCATGTCGGCCGGCGACTCGACCCACGCGCTTTGCGCGAAGTACTCAAGTTGGTGCTCGGCGCGGACATAGACCATGCGTGGGCTATCGAAGCCGGCGGCGGCGCGGAGCGGATTAACAGTCACGGTCAAGGTGCCAGATGCAGCGGCGGCCGGCGGCGTATCGTCACCTTCCAACATGAACAATTTAATTTCCGGTACCCGACTGGGGGTGAGCATAGTGCAGCCGCCGAGCAGGCCGAGCATCGCGCACAGGGCGAGCGTGACCGCGCAACCCGCTATGCTAGAACGGCCGCTTGTTCTCATCGCGCCATGCTCGATTCACCCGGACCATCTTCGGACGGATGACGGCCGAACAAGAGACTGCGTGGGTCACGTGTGGTCTGTTCGGTCAGCCGCCGCAAGGACGTTGTCAAATCGGTCATTTCGCCAAGCAGACGCTGCATCTGCGGCACGGTTTCGGCTGCCAGGTGTTCCACATCCGTGCCTACGCTCGCGAGCGTACGAGTGGCATTGGCACTAGTGCTGGTCACCGCCTTACCCATGGTCGCTATCGCATCCGCGCCTTGACCGATGCGCTCTATTACCGGCTCGATGCGCGCGCTAGCCCGTGCGCCGTTGGCGAAAAGCTGCGCGGCGTCGTGCATGCCCGCGCTCAGATCCGCCCTGCCTATGGCAACGGTGTCGGAAATCGCAGCGAGGTTCAGCAGCGTTTTAGATACTGCCGCGCGGTTAGCGTCGCTCAGTAGCGCGTCGATGTTGCTTGAGGTCTTGTCGAGCTTGACCAAGACGGTGGTCAGTACGTTTTCCAGACGCGCGCTCAAAGAGGGTTTGGTATCTATCTCAGGATAGGTGTGGGCGTTGTCTGCTTTCAGCAGCAGCGCGTTGCGGCTACCTCCGCTGATTTCTACATTTCGCGGGTTGCGACACGGCTGGGATTTAACGCAGAGGCGCAGAGG
>JANLSI010000723.1:0-11088 GCA_031362345.1 Pseudomonadota bacterium | reverse complement strand
GGGCAACGCCAACTACGCCTGGCTGCAACACATTCACTGACATCTCGCATTCGTTCCCGCACTCGCACCAACGTGGTCGAGACCCGTGCTTTCACCGAACGTCTGGAAGATGCCATCGCCCGGTATCACGCCAACGCCATCACCACCGCCGAAGTCTTGCAAGAATTGATCAATCAAGCTCGCACAGGACATCCGCGCCGCACGCAAACGTGGTGAAGAACAACGCTTGTCTGACGAACAAATCGCCTTCTACGACGCGCTGGCGGAAAGCGAATCCGCGCTGCAGGTGATGGGCGACAACAGATTGCGCATGATTGCCCATGAGCTGCTGGTCAGACCGCGCGAAAACGTGGCCGTGGATTGGGCGCACAGGGCGAACTTTGTTTACTGTCAGCAGTGCTGACAGGCCTGCGGCTTCCACGCACTAAAGGCTCGCCCCCCCCGTTTCGAAATAATTTGAGCGGGCGACACGCAATGCGTGGTGGTGCGTCGAGTCGAACGCATCGCCAATTATCACGGCCTGGTCCCTGCCACCAGCAATAGCGGCTCCTGATCTGTCGGCATATTCGCAAGCTCTTCGGGCGCCAGTCGAGCGTAGATGCGGCAATTCGTTGACGCTCGGCGCGTCACGTAACAGCGGCGCGCCGAGCAAAAACCAGTCGACGAGCCGTGGCTCACCGACGGCCGGGCGCGGCGCCTGCGGATCGAGCAGCCAATAGGCTGCCGTTGTCGCGCCGCGCGCATCCGCCATCGTCATAGGCGACGATAGAAGTATCGTCATCCAACCCCAACCGGACCATCACGGCGGCGAACGCACCAGGCGAGATGACGTCGCCATCCTCGCGTGGAAGCGGGCTGCCGCCATGGGCCACGACGTTTGGAATATGCGACGTCTCGAACACGTTAAGTTTCACGGCTTGAATCCCCGATCGGGAAATGCGTTATGGATTGTAATTCGATCTTCGAGCATGACGACACGGAGGTAACGATTATTCAGTTCTGGGATTCGGCCCCAGAATCGATATCGATCTTGCTCGTGGGGTTCGGACTTCTCCGAATTCTCAATTACAAAAATGCACCACTCTCTGCGTAGGTAGGGACGCTTAGGTGGTGTAAATTAGTAAAGGTATCAAAGGCGACACCATCGGCCCCGATCCGCATCCGCATCCGCATCCCCAGCCGTTTCCGTTGTTCGGTCGAGGTCGTGTTGCTCCGAGCGCTCAGCCGTGCGGTTCCGTTTCTAAGTCTTCGTAGTTGCGTCCAGCTTCGAATAAGCAGACTTCATGGCATGTATACCCTCAACTGCACGGGGGATCCCGCCGTAGATCGTCATCTGCACCATGATTTCTTCGATCTCCACCCGCGTAAGGCCGTGGTTGAGACCGGCCGGAATGTGAAACGCAAGTTCATCCACACGACTCAACACCGTGAGTATCGAGATCACAATAAGGCTGCGGTCGCGTCGATTGAGGTCCGGGCGCGACCACACATCCCCAAACGCCCACTGGTAGGCGATGCGACCAACCTCGCCGAGATGCGAGATCAAGACCGCCATGTCTTCCTCAGGATTGGACTTGGCGCGACCGGCGGTCAAAGTGCGGCGGACATCGGCAGCGCGGGTACGCCGCTCTTGATCGCTGAGCGGTGCACCGGCTTCGCGATCAGGAAGTTGCTCAACACCATCGATGAGGCGGAAACGCGCCTCGATGACGCGGGTCGCCTGCATAGCCATCGGAAAGCCGGCATAGGCGGCAACGTGTAGCAGGACCTCCTCGATCTCGCCGCGGGACAGGCCGTTGTTCAAACCTATTTGGGTATGGATGGACAACTCTTCCGTGCTGCCTATGGTGGCGAGTACCGCGAGCACGATCACGCTGCGATCACGGCGGCTGAGCTCGGGCCGGGACCAGACGTCCGCCAGCACCACGTCGATTGCGAAGCCGCCGAGCGCGCCATGGCGGCAGCGCAGGGTTTCAGCCATCTGCTTCGGATCGACCGCTCCGGCCATCATGGCATCGAGCATTTCGAGTGCGATCGCGTGTCGTTGTTCGTAAGTACGTGTTTCCATGTTCCGCAACTCCTCCGGACTTGGAGCAAGCCAAATGCTCGTGGTGACTGGTAATCGAACCAGCATAGTTGTTGGTCCGCGTAGCGTTCGTCAAGATATCCATCGGGCAGGACGTTCCGCCCACAAGGACGATCAATGCGACCGGCGCCGCGGCTACCCTTCGCGAGCGCGCCAACATCCGTCGGGATGCCTGGGTTCGGCGCTCTCCGGTCGCCCCTTCGCCGTCTTCACTTGTTTGTCGGTCAGCATCGCGCCTCCTACGGCATTTCGCTCGGTTGGCGACATAGAAACTATGACGCCAGTACCGCCAAGAATACCGTCAGAATGCGTTCGCTCTCAGTGGATGGCTTTAAACTATACGGAAAAAACTAATCGTATTTGATGTACTTGAAGCGTGGGTCGTCCGGTGTACCTTCCAAAGGTGAATCGGCTTCGCTGCCCGGCTGCCACATCACCACGTCTTCGATTTTTCGCGCCAACGCGAAATCTTTGTTGGTGATGCCTTTGGCTGCGTGGTTCATGAGTTTCACATTGACGAAGGCATAGGAGACCGTGAGGTCGGGATGATGCCAGGCGGCTTCGGCCAGATGGCCGATGGTATTCACCACCATCAGCGTGCCCTTCCAACCGGAGGTCTTGTACTTGCGACGCAACCAACCTTCCTGCAGTGTCCAATTCGGTAGTTGCTCTGTGAGTCGTGCTTCCACTTCCGCTTCGGAGTAGACATCGTCTTTCGTACGTTCACGCCAGCCCATCACGTCACCTCGTTCGTATTGATTGATATTGGCACCATGGCGACGCTGAGCGCCGCGCGAACCTCGGCAAACGCCTGCGCATCGAGTCCGGCGCGCCGTTCACCGGCAGCGCACAGGGCGCTGCGGAAACCGAGATAGTCGGCACCGCAGTCGTGCAGACGGGCAATATCCGCCACTTGGAGGCGTCCCGCCAGTCCGGCCAGCAGATTCAGCCGATGGGCCTCGGCCACGAACGCGCGCAATGCGTCGGCGTGCAACAGGCTGGTTAGTCGCGGCCCTGCTTTGTCGATGGTGTCGAGCATCACACCGCACGCACCAACCGCGGCTAATGCTGCCAGATCCCGCGTGGCGGGAGGCGCCTCGGCCATGCACACCGCAATCACCCTGCGACCCTCGGCACTGGCGGCACGCAGCGCTGCGAGTGTGGCGCTATCAACGTCGCAGGCACGTATCCCGACCTTGACGTAATCAACCCCGGTGGCCGCCATGGCTATGACCGCTGGCGCGATGAGTGCCGGACTGTCCCAACAATCGCCAATGGTCGCGCTGACCGGTACACGATTTGCCGTCAGGCTAACGATAGCGCACACCACGGTCGCAGAGGCGCGGCCGAGCGCGCCGGCGTCGGGCTCTTTGATGTCCAGCCACTCGCAACCGCCGGCTAGCGCGAGTCGCGCCTCGTTGACGTCGCGCACGCTTGCCAGCATCGCATTCATACGCCCGCCTCCAGCTGCAAGCGATGGCGCGGATGCGCCGCCATCGCCGTCAGCAACCATTGCCAGGCAGTGCGCTCGCGGGGGCCGGCGGTCTTGGCGACCGCGATCTGCAGATAGGCCATCTCGGTGATGAGTTTGTCGGGTGCCAGCCAGTCCAGCCGCGAATAGAGGATGGCCGCTTCGAGCACGGCCGCCTGTGCGCGGTTGAAGCCTGCGAAAGGCGCGTGGCTGACTTCATACACCACGCGGCATTCGAAACGCGGGCGCTGCGGGTCTTCGTCGCACGCCGTCACTTCGAGTTCAAGATGCGCCAGGCAATCGCGCAGACGCCAACCATCGATGCGTGTGGCACGCGCCAACGGCCACTCGCGCTGGCCGGTCAGACAGCCGGCGATGACTCGCACGTCGTCGGTCAGGTTGATGACCGCACGGCCGTGACGGGCGAGATTGCTGAGGGTGATCGACGGCACAAAGGGCGACACCTGTACCGTGTCGGCGTCGCGACGAAAGCCCATCGGTGTAATGTGCGTCGCACCGTCTGCGCCCTGGGTCGTGATCACGCCCTCCAGGATCACGGCGCCCCGCTCCGCTCAAGCACCAGCCCTGAATGGCTGTTCACAACCATGCCCTTGGCTGCCTGGACGCACCCATCGTCAATTGTGCAGAACACCCCTGGCAGCGCCTCAATCTGATCGCTGGGCACTTAGCTAACTGCTTCATTTGCTGAATCAAATTCACCTGGTCGCGCGCCGGGCAAGGATGCCGCTTGGCACGCCGGCTGCTTGGTTGTTCGTGGCCCCGAGGTTTTCGAACGGCGGGACTGGGGAGAAACATTAGTTTCTAGTCATTTATCTGCACACCGGGAGTAAAAGCAATGCAGTGGGAAACACCTTCCTATAATGATGTTCGCTTCGGTTTCGAAGTGACCATGTACATTAACAACCGTTAATGTACCGATCCCGGGGTCGTTTACGCGACCCCGGGATTTCGCCGCCGGCGCGCCACCGCGCAGCACCCTCCGCCGCCGCTTGCCATCGAGATAATCGCACCGTGGTCCAGTTCGCCGTCAAGCAGCCGCCCAAGACCGACGCCACACCGTGGTCGCGTGCCGAATTCGAGCTGCGCCTGCGTGCCAAGCAGAAGTTCTACCATATCAATCACCCCTTCCACCTGCGCATGAACAGCGGTGACCTCGACCGCGCAGCCATCCAGGGCTGGGTCGCCAACCGCTTCTATTACCAGACCAGCATTCCGGTCAAGGATGCTGCGGTGCTGGCCAATTGCCGCGATCGCGACGCGCGCCGTTTGTGGGTACAACGCATTATCGACCACGACGGCACGAACGGTGAGGAAGGCGGCATCGAAGCCTGGCTGCGCCTCGGCGAAGCGGTTGGCCTGTCGCGCATCGAAGTACTGGACGAGCGTCATGTACTGCCCGGCGTCCGCTTCGCGGTCGATGCCTATGTCAATTTCGCGCGCGCCGCTACCTGGCAGGAGGCCGCTTGTTCCTCGCTTACGGAAATGTTCGCACCCGAGATTCATCAACGCCGCCTCGACAACTGGCCGGCCGCCTATCCGTGGATCGAATCCCAGGGCTACGACTATTTCCGCAATCGCCTGGCCGAAGCGCGACGTGACGTGCAGCACGGCCTGGCCGTGACGCTTGAGCACTTCACTGCCCGCACCGAGCAAGAATATGCGCTCAACATTCTGCAGCTCAAGCTCGATATTTTGTGGACCATGCTCGATGCAATGTGGATGGCCTATGTCGCCCAGATGCCGCCCTTTCACGGCTGTGAGGCACCGACATGACGATGGACAACGACGGCCGCGTGCCGCTGCTCAAGACCATGTACCGTTTTCAATGGGAGCCGGCGCAGTCCGCCCACGTGCTCCTCTACCCGGAAGGCATGGTGAAACTGAGTAGCAGCGCCGGCGAGATCCTCAAACGCGTTGATGGTCAGCGCAGCGTCGCGCTGATAATTACGGAACTGAAGGCCGCCTTTGGTGGCGCACCGGTGGACGACGACGTACGCAACTTTCTCACACAGGCCGAAGCCAATGGCTGGATCACCCTCTGACATCTCCGGCCGGCCACTGTGGCTGCTGGCGGAGCTGACCTATCGCTGTCCGTTGCAGTGCCCCTATTGCTCCAATCCCGTCGATTTCGCTCGCCGCAGCGAGGAGCTCGGCACCGACGAGTGGATCAAAGTCTTGCGTGAGGCACGCCAACTCGGCGCCATGCAGCTCGGCTTCTCAGGCGGCGAGCCACTGCTGCGCCCGGATCTGGAGGACTTGATCAGCGAGGCGCGGGCACTCGGTTACTACAGCAATCTGATCACCTCAGGGGTCGGCATGGATGAAGAGCGCGTCGCACGCTTCAAGCAGGCGGGCCTCGATCACATTCAAATCAGCTTTCAAGCAAGCCAGGAGGAATTGAATAATTTCCTGGGCGGCACGGCGAGCTTCCAACACAAGCTGGAGATGGCACGCGCAGTCAAGGCGCAGGGCTATCCGATGGTGCTGAATATTGTCCTGCATCGTCAGAACATCGATCAGATCGAGGACATCATTCGCATGACCATCGATCTCAAGGCCGATTTCGTCGAGCTGGCGAGTACCCAGTACTACGGCTGGTCGAAGCTGAATCTTGATGCCCTGTTGCCCACGCGCGAGCAACTGCAGGCCGCCGAAGCGGTCGCCAAGCGTTATCAGCAACAGACGAAAGACCGCATGAAGATTATCTACGTGGTGCCGGACTACTACGAGGAGCGTCCGAAAGCCTGCATGAACGGCTGGGGATCGATCTTTCTAACTATCGCGCCCGATGGCACGGCCCTGCCCTGCCACGCCGCCCAGCAGTTGCCGGGGCTGACCTTCCCCAACGTGCGCGATCATTCGATCGAAGAGATCTGGTCGAACTCGTCAGCCTTCAATCACTTCCGCGGCTTCGAGTGGATGCAGGAACCCTGCCGCAGCTGCCCAGAAAAAACCAAGGATTTCGGCGGCTGCCGCTGCCAGGCCTACATGATGACGGGCGACGCGCACGCCACCGATCCGGTGTGTTCGAAATCGCCACGCCACACTGAGCTCATCGTTGATCTGGAACGTATTGCGCGCGTGGCAGCCGGCGTCAGCGCGGCGCGTCCCCTGGTGTTTCGCAACTCGCGCAATTCGCGGGCGCTATCGGCACCGGTCAAATCCTGAATCAGCGCGCTGCGGATGGGCGCTGCGCGGCGATTGCCCAGGCCACATCCGCTGCCTGACGATTGGCCTTCACGTCATGCACACGGAAGATGCGCACACCCGCCGCCACGCCAAGCGCGGTGGTCGCGCAGGTCGCGCCCAGCAACTCGATCGGATCGCTTTCGCTGCAGATCGCACCCATGAAACGTTTACGGCTGGTGCCGAGTAAGACGGCATAGCCGCAGGCGACAAGTTCATCGAGCGCGCCGAGCAAGCGCAGGTTATGCGCGCGGGTCTTGCCAAAACCGATGCCCGGGTCGAGAGCGATGTTGTTCCGTGGGATACCCGCCGCTTCCGCCGTCTGCGCGCGCGCTAGAAGGAAAGCGCACACTTGGGCCACCACGTCGTGGTAGCGCGGTTCGTTCTGCATGGTCGCGGGGCCGCCCTGCATGTGCATCAGCACGATGCCTGCCCCATGCTCTGCGACGGTCTCGAACATACCCGCCTCATCACCCGCCGAAATGTCATTGACGATGCGTGCGCCGGCGTGCAGGGCGGCTTGCGCGACGTCGATGCTGCGGGTGTCGATGCTGATGGGGATGCGCGCCGGCAGCCGCAAGCGGAGTGCGCTAATGACAGGCAACACGCGCTCAAGCTGGACCCGTGCAGCGATCGCTGCTGCGCCGGGACGCGTTGATTCACCCCCGACATCAATGATGTTTGCGCCATCGGCGACCATACGTTCCGCGGCGGCACAGGCGGTCTCGACATCGACGAAGTGTCCACCATCGGAAAAGCTGTCGGGTGTGACATTCAGTATGCCCATCAACAGCGGGCGGCCTTCGTCACACGAGGGTTCGAACATGGCGGGTGTCACCCCTAAGCTGTCGCCGCCACAGCAGCACCCAATGCGGCGGCCATCTCGTCGGCCGCGCGCACCAGCGCATCGACCATCGGCGCTTCGCTGGAGAGATGGCCCGCAGTGCGCAGAATCTCAAGCCGAGAGTGCGGCATCGCGCGATGCAGTACCCAGCCCGCATCGGCGGTACAAGTCAGATCGCGCGCACCGTGAATGATGGTGGTCGGCACAAGTGCCAGGCGCTGCGCGTCGCGCAGCAATTGGTTATCAGCGAGAAAATAGTCATGCACCGCGTAATGCATTTCAATACGGCACTTGGCAATCGCGCTAGTCAGAGAACTCGCGCCACCGTCGCCACCGGCTTCAAGGGAAAACATCACGACTGCGGTCGACCACGCATCCCAGGCGCGCGCCGTACGCTCGACCACGGCGGTGTCGGCCGCAAAGACCGCGCTATGCAGATGGCCGATCAGATTGTCATCGACCGCCACACCGACGGTGTCGACAAAACGCTGCCATTGCACTGGTAACAGACGATTCGCGCCCTCGCCGGCGAACCATGCAAAATCGCGACGGCGAGCCAGAAAACTGCCGCGCAAGATCAGCCCCAGCACACGGTCAGGATGGGTCTCGGCGTAGACCAACGCCAGGGTTGCGCCCCAGGAGCCGCCAAATACCATCCATTGGCGAATGCCGAAATGCTCGCGGATGCGCTCCATATCGGCGATCAAGGCCCTTGTATCGTTATGCTCGACGCCACCATAGGGCGTCGAGCGGCCCGATCCGCGCTGGTCGAACAGGATGATGTCGTAGGCCTGTGGCGCGAAGAACTGTCGATGCTCCGCCTTGCAGCCGGAGCCGGGACCACCGTGCAGGAAAACCACGGGTATCGCGCCCGGATTTCCGCATCGCTCGACATGCAGG
Organism: Pseudomonadota bacterium; assembly: GCA_031362345.1. Lineage (GTDB taxonomy): Bacteria > Pseudomonadota > Gammaproteobacteria > JADJYF01. Next base: position 2,580 of record JANLSI010000723.1, on the reverse strand, counting down.
CAATGCCCGTCGCCAACGTCGAATTGAAGGGTGGTGTTGGCAGCGAGCGGAGGATATAGAAGGCGCAAGCGATGGCTCCCGGACAAATGGTCGCACGACGGCGCGCAGCGGCGGCTGCGACTTTACTGAGATCGCAGTAGCGGTCAAATATCTTTCAGTATGGCCTGCTTGCGGCGCTTGAATTCGTCTTTGCGCGACTCGCGCGACGCGGCCAGGCTTACCAGTACAGGAAGGTACCGACGCTGAAGGTATTGCCAGTCGGGGGTTTCCCGGCGGAGTGCGTATTCAATTCGCCACGGTTGTACTCTGCAATCAGGCGCAGCCAGCTACCGACGTCATGATAGACACCCACGGTCCACAGCTGACCCTCAAGGCGCGTGCCGATACTATTGGCAGCGACGCCCGTGCTGTCGACGGCATACAAATTGCCGTCACCGTAGGACACACCGACTTTGGTTTTACCGCTGAAGGCGTAGGTGCCCCGCACGTAGTAACCGTCACCCTTGCGTTCGCGGATATGACCGCTCGCGTCGATCCACACGGCGTTCCGGTCGAACTGTCCGTTCAGACCCCAGTCTTCGCTGTCGTGAAAGTAACCGACGAGCTCAAAGCCCCGATAGCCGATCTTGGTACCGACACCCCAAGCCTGGGCGCTGATGTCGCCGCATTCGGCAGACATACCGCCCAAGCTGACGCTCGTGCCACCGCAGCCGGAATGGGTGTCCTGCCACAGCGCGTCGATCCAAGCCTTGAAGCTGCCGCCGGTGAATGCGGTCGAATAACTCATCTCGCCTTCGACGCGCGGGCTAGGGTATTCGTCGAGCAGGCTACCCAAACCGCTGCCGGGCGCGCCGTAGGCGCTAACGCCTGAGGACATGGCGTGATCATAGGCGCCCAGGAATGCGTCGCGCCCGAACAGCAAGAGCGCGCGGCCGAAGCTCATTTCACCCAAAGGGCCGCTCCGGTTGGCAATGACTTCACCACTATCGACTGAGTGGGCCTGGATTCCCCGGCCACGCTTGCCGGCACCATAGAGGCTGGTCTTGTCGGCGGCCTGGGCGCCATCGCCCTGGTCGTAATCGCCCAGCGGGTAGAAAGCGTTGACGTTTCTGTCGAAACTCACTTGCCACCCGCTATCGCCGCCGACCACCACGACTGCAGCGGCGGGCGCGGCCAGACCCACGCCAAGCACCCATGCGCCGACTGCCGCAGCTAACCGGGTCTTAGTATTTTGTATCGCCATCGCTCTTAGGTGTCAGGTGACGGTTTAACGTGTGGTTGATTCTCGTACATAAAATCGGCGCCAACAACACTTATGCAACAACAAAACGCCGTAATTTGCGTCAGTTCCTTATTCTGTAGTTAGTATGCAACCCACGATGCCAGAATCCGGCTAAGTAGGGTGCTATTTATGGGTACGCCTATGGGTAGGCGTCTAACCGCCGCCTTTTTGAAAAGCGCGGTCGAAGCGCATCAGAAAGCGGTCGCGCTCAGGAGCGCCCATGCCGAAAAAGCCAAAGTCGATGTCGACATAGGGCAGGCTCAAGGACGCGATGCGGCGCAATTTCTGGGCCGATACGGTCGCAGCGAGGCGCCCGCCGTCGGGCCATTCCACATGGATGCTAAGGCCGTCGCGTCGCCAGGACGCCGGCGCGACCACCGAGGGAAAAACGCGAAAGAAATCGTCGTGGGAGATACCCATCGAAGCACGCTCTGCGTGGACTTCGTCAGGCATGGTCGGGGCCGAGGACGCCGCCTGGAACTAGGGCCTCGGCGAGGGGTGCGCCTAAGCCTGAGCTCGATTTCGAAGCGCCCATCAGCCGCCCGCGACCGGCGGCCAGATCGCAAGCGCGTCGCCGGCCTTCAACATCGGCCGGTCGCGATCGTGCGGCTCAACGTACAGGCCGTTGATCAGAATCAAATGGGCGGAGAGGCGCGGAACTTGGAAGCGATCGATGATCTCGTGCACCGTGGTGTCAGGAGCAATCTCGATTTCGACGATGTTGCGCACCGCTTCGCTAGGCAGGTATTGCGCCAGCGAGGCGAACAATTTGAAAGTGATCTTCACCACAATGCTCTCGCCATGCCGGGGCGCCGCACCGAGGCGCGGAGCCGACATGCTAAGCCGGAGTGCGGCGCGACACTATTTGAGGACGCCAGCGTTGAATCCAACCGCTTGAGTACTGGCCAGATAGGCTTCCATGATGCGGGTCGGATCGGCGACCAGCTTTTTCTTCCACGCACCCAGGCGGGTCTTGCTCTGTATCAATCCACGCAACACGCCGACGTGTTGGGTCAGTCCCAGACTGGTAGCACCCACCAGGACATCGTCTTCGAACTGCAGGTTGAGATAGCGGTAGCGCCCACGATTGAGCAGTTCCGCGGAATCGCCACCGGACTTACCCATCCATAGGCCGAAAGAGCTGGAGATCAGGCCTAGCGTATCGAGCACGTTCATGTTCACGCAGCCCTGATGCACCGCGCCCTTCATGCCCGCCATGTTACGCGCCGCGAGCTGACCATGATCGGCGGCGGTCGGCTGGATGGCCTGCACCGAGTACTCGCCGGTCGAAAAATCAA
>JANLSI010000707.1:0-5011 GCA_031362345.1 Pseudomonadota bacterium | reverse complement strand
CAGAACGTGCAGCCGCCAAAGCAGCCGCGCATGATGTTAACCGAGGTCTTGATCATGTCATAAGCGGGGATCTGCGCCTCGCCATAGCGCGGATGCGGGCGACGTTGATAGGGCAGATCGAACACGCCGTCCATCTCCGCTGTGGTCAGCGGGATCGGTGGCGTATTTACCCACACTTCGCGGGTGCCGTGGCGCTGGATCAGGGCGCGCGCATTGTGCGGGTTGGCTTCCTGATGCAAGACCCGCGAGGCGTGGGCGTAGAGCGCTGGGTCCTTGGCCACCTTCTCAAATGACGGCAGGCGGATGTAAGTGGTCGCCCGCTCGCCGCGTGCCTGGCGCGCGAGTGGCATCGGAATAATGCGGATCGGTTTGGCGGCTGGTCGGCCGTCGCCGCTCTCGTCCTCGACGGCGCAGCCGCTGCCTTCCTCGACATAGGGATTGGCCAGCTTGTCGATTTGCTTCGGCCAGTCGACGCGGGTTGAATCGAGTTCGGTCCAGCCGGCCGGGGGCGTACGACGCAGCACCGCTGTGCCGCGTATATCCATCATGTCGGCCATCGGCCAGCCCTGGGCGAGGCGATGGGCGACTTCGACGATGGCACGTTCGGCATTGCCGTAGAGCAGGATGTCGGCGGCGGCATCGACCAGCACCGAGCGCCGCACCTGATCGCTCCAGTAGTCGTACTGCGCGATGCGACGCAGGCTGGCTTCAATACCACCGATCACGATGGGCACATCCGACCACGCTTCGCGACAGCGCTGGCTGTAGACGATCACGGCCCGTTCCGGACGCTGACCGGCAATGCCGCCGGCGGTGTAGGCGTCATCGCTGCGCAGGCGCAGATCAGCCGTGTAACGGTTGATCATCGAATCCATATTGCCAGCGGTGACGCCGAAGAACAGATTGGGCTTGCCCAGCGCCTTGAACGGCTCGACGCTCTGCCAGTCGGTCTGGGCGATGATGCCGACCCGATAGCCCTGGGCCTCAAGGAAGCGGCCCATCACCGCCATGCCAAAGCTCGGGTGGTCAATGTAGGCATCGCCGGTGACGATGATGATGTCGCAAGAGTCCCAGCCCAGGGTTGCCATTTCGGCGCGCGACATCGGCAGAAAGGGTGCCGGTCCGTAGCATTCGGCCCAGTAACGGGGATAGCCGAAGAGTTCGGGCGCGCTAAGGGGCATGGCAGGACGACGTGGCGGCTGATCGGGCGCGTATTTAACCACACTCTCGCCGGCTCGACCGCTCTCAGCCGAAGCCCCGCGCTAAGGGTGACGCGGATTTCAGTCTGGCTTGAGCGCGCCGCGCACCGCGCCGAGCAGCTTGAACAGGGCGCGTGCCGCGCGCGGCGGCTTCTGCGCCAGCCGTTCCGCTTTGGCATTGCGCACCAGTTGCAGCAGATATTGACGGTCGATAGCGGGGTCGCGGTTGAACAGCTCGTTGAGCAGGGTCTCGTCGCCTGCGATCAGCCGTTCGCGCCAGTCTTCGAGTTCGTGCATGGCATCGACTTGCGCGCGCTTGGGGCGCTTGAGAGCGGCGACTGCCTCGGCCACGGCGGCATGGTCGGCGTGCGCCAGCAGGCCGCGGGCGAAACGCAACTGGCGCTTGCGTGCGCCACGCTTCAAACCGCGCGCGATGCGCAGTGCGGACAGTAGTTCTTCGCTGAGTGCCAGCCCCAGCAGTTGCCGTTCGGGCAGCTCCAGCAGTTCTTCGGTGAGCGGATCGAGCGCCAGCAGATCGCGCTTGATCTGCGATTTGCTCTTGTCGGCTTCGACACCATCTGCGAGTTCGTCGTCATCTTCGTCGTCGTGCCAGGGACGGGCCATGCATGCTGCCTCGCGCGTAGCGTCTGCGTGCGGTGTGGATCCGCCGCATTGTAGCCGCACGGCCGGGTCTGGCGACGCACTGGAGTACACTGGCGCCGCCTATGCGCGCCGATCTCCACAGTCACACCACCGCCTCCGATGGCCAGCTATCGCCCATGAGGTTGCTGGAGCGCGCGCGCGCGGCCGAGATCGAGATGCTGGCTATCACCGATCACGACAGCATTGCCGCCTATGCCGAACTGCCGCCGGTGACGGATCTCCAGCTTATTCCCGGCGTCGAGTTCTCGACCCTGTGGCAGCGTGTTGGCATCCACGTGGTGGGTCTCAATATCGCCTTGGATAGCCCGGCCATGGGTCACGCCATTGCCTTTCAGCAGCGTGCACGGGAGGCACGCGCGGCGCGCATCGCCGAGCGTCTCGCCAAGCGCGGCATCCCCGACGCGCTGGCCGGTGCCGCACACTTCGCCGGCGGCGGCAGCATCGGTCGCCCGCACTTCGCCCACTACCTGGTCAGCATCGGCGCGGTCGCCACCGTCGAGTTCGCGTTCCGCAAATATCTCGACACCTCGCGCACCGGCAATCTGCTTGAGGGCTGGGCGAGCCTGCCCGACATCGTCGGCTGGATACGTGCGGCCGGCGGCACGCCGGTCATCGCCCATCCGGGCAAATACCATCTGACCCATGCACGGCTCGAACAGCTCACCAGCGAATTCCACGCCGCCGGCGGGCTGGCCATCGAAGTGGTGTCCGGTCAGCAGAAACCCGAGCTGACCCGCGACCTGGCGGCGCTCGCCAACCGCCACGGTTTGGCTGCCTCGGTGGGATCAGATTTTCACCAACCAGGTCAGGTGTGGGCGCAGCTTGGTGTCATGCCGGCCTTGCCCGACAGCTGCAAGCCGGTGTGGCAATTGTGGCAACGGTAAGCTGAACTACGCGCGGCGCGCGCTAGCCGCGAGGCCGGAACTCGATTGAGACTTAAGCCGCGTCATCGTCGTCGGCCATCAATAAACAGGCGAAATCGAGCAGGCTTTGATCGGCGCCACGCCAGCCGAGCAGTGACAGACCAAGCGGGCAGTCGTCGACCACGACGGCCGGCAGACTGAGCTGCGGATGACCGCTGAGACTGGCACTGCAAGTCAAGGCCATGGTGCGACGGCGGAATTGATCGGCCGCCAAGGGGTCGAGATTGCGCAATGGCGCGATACACGGCGCACTCGGTAACAGCACCACCGTGCCGGGCGGCAGCAGCGTGCGGCAATGCGCCTGGATACGGGTCCGCACCCGTGCTGCGGCCGCCGCGCTGGCAGCATCGATGTGACTCGCCATCGCCATGCGTTCGGCAATGCCGGGACCGAAGCGTGGTTGGGTGGCTTCCACCCAGGCACCGAATTGCTGCCAGACTTCGAAACCCTGGGCTACGCGCAGGCATTCACGCCAGGCTTCGAGACCCACGGGTGCGAGTTCGATGGCGGCGATGGCGGGCCAGTGATGGCGCTTGCGGGCAATAAAATCGCGCAGCGCACGCTGGGCTTGTGGGTCTGCTTCGGCGAATGCGTCGTTGGCGATCAGCACACGAGTAATCGGCGCGTCGACGGCCTGATCATCGAGCAGCAGTGTACCGATGTGCGCGCATAGCGCTGCGCTGCGCGCGAACCAGCCGCCGGTATCGAAACTCGGCGCCATCGCCAGTGCATGACGCAGAGAGACACGGCCGTAGCTGGGTCGCAGGCCATAGAGTCCGCAGAACGATGCAGGTACGCGCACCGAACCGCCGGTGTCGCTGCCCAAGGCGAAATCGCATAAACCTGCGGCGACCGCCGCCGCTGAACCCGACGAAGAGCCGCCGGGCACACGCCCCGCCGCGCGGACGTTGCGTGGTGTGCCGTAATGAGCGTTCTCACCGCTGACGCTATAGAACAATTCATCGCACACCGTCTTGCCGATAAAGTCGGCGCCGGCGGTGAGCAGCGTCGTGATCAACGGCGCAGTGGCTGTCGCGAGTGGGTGACTTGCGAGCCAGTCGGGTGAGCCACCGCCGGTCACATGGCCGGCGATGTCGTAGAGATCTTTGACCGCGAAGCACAGGTCTGACAGTGGCCCCGCAGTGGCGCCAGCGATCGGCGCGGGGCTGTGCGGGACGAAGGCGCCGACCGTGTCGAGCGGTGCTGCGAGTGCTCGTGTGGGCGTCACGGCGATGTCATGTCCTGTGTGGCGCTGGGTCAAACGGCTTCGAGCCCCAGACTGCGTTCGCCCCTCCGCTGCGCGCCAGCTCGCGCGCAATCACCAGATGTTGAATATCGTTGGTGCCTTCATAAATCGAGAGCACGCGCGCGTCGCGATAGAATTTCTCGACGGCGTGATTGCGCGTATAGCCGGCGCCACCATGGATCTGCAGCGCCCCAGAACAGACTTCCTCCGCGACTTGCGCAGCGAAGGCCTTGGCCATTGACGCGGCCATCAAAGCCGATTCACCGGCGCTCGCTAGCGCGGCGGCATGCCAGGTTAACTGACGCGCTGCTTCGACCTTGGTCGCCATCTGCGCGAGGCGAAAGCCGACCGCCTGATGCGCGATGATGGCCTGGCCGAAGGTTTCGCGCTGGCGTGCATAGGCGAGCGCCGCATCCAGCGCCGCGCGCGCCACGCCGACGGCCTGCGCGGCGACGCCGATGCGGCCACCTTCGAGATAGGCGAGCGCGATGCGATAGCCTTGACCCGTTTGCCCTAGCACCGCCTCGTCACCGAGCTCCAGATCTTCCAGCACCACCTCGGCGGTATCGCAGTTGCGGTGGCCAAGCTTGTCTTCGAGCCGCGCAACGCGATAGCCGCGCGTGGCGGTGGGGGCGAGAAAAGCGCTGATGCCGCGTTTGCCGGCGCTGGCATCGGTAACCGCAATGATCATGGCGAGGTGCGCACTTTGACCGGCGGTCACAAAGTGTTTGGTGCCGTTCAAGACCCAACGCTCGCCATGCCGTACGGCGCGCGTGCGGATGGCGGCGGCATCGGAGCCGGCGTGGCTTTCGGTTAAGAGGAAGCAGCCGCGCAATTCGCCGCGCGCGAGCGGCGCGAGCAGGGCGGCGTGTTGCGCGGCGCTGCCATAATCGCGAATGGCGGCGCACACCGGTGAGTTCGACACATTCATGAGATTGCTCAGGCCGCAGTCGGCGCTGGCAAACTCCTCGGTGATCAGC
>JANLSI010000628.1:0-5753 GCA_031362345.1 Pseudomonadota bacterium | reverse complement strand
GAAACCAGCCACGCACAAAGCCTCGGCCGTTTCCTCGACCTTGCGTCGCGTCATGCAGTAGACGATGCCGGCCTGGCCACGGAACTGCGCGAGAAAGGCCTCCAGTTGCGTGCGCGCATTGCCACGCGCGCGCACCGTGTAGCGAATATTCGGTCGGTCGAAGCCACCGACGAACCCTTTAGGCTTGCTGAGCGCGAGGCGTGCGGCAATATCGACGCGGGTGCGTTCGTCGGCAGTGGCGGTCAGCGCCATACGCGGCACGCCGGGGAAATGCTCGGCCAAAGCGCCGAGTTCGAGATAATCCTGGCGGAAGTCGTGCCCCCACTGCGATACGCAATGGGCTTCGTCGATAGCGATCAAAGAAATCCGCGCGCCGGCGAGCGCCTCCAAGGTGCGCGGCTGCAGCACGCGCTCGGGCGCGACATACAGCAGCCGTAGATCGCCCTCGCGCAGCCGCCGCGCGACCGCCGCCTGCTCGGGCCCACCCATACTGGAATTGAGACAGGCGGCGGACACCCCGAAGCGCTCCAGCGCCGCGACCTGATCCTGCATCAAGGCGATCAGCGGCGAAACCACCAGCGCACAGCCGCCGGTCACCAGCGGCGGGATCTGATAGCACAGCGACTTACCGCCACCGGTCGGCATCAACACCACGCAATCCTGACCGGCCAACGCGCAGGTAATGGCTTCGCGCTGATGGCCGCGGAAAGCACTGTAACCGTAGGTGTCCTTGAGGACGGCGAGGGCGCGGGTCAGCATGCGCGGCGCGAGTAGACGAAGATGGTCATGAGGTAGCGAACTGGAAACGGCATTAACGGCGGCCATGGTACACGGACCGTGCCCGGCGGTGCGCCTACAGCGGCAAAAATCCCGACCGTGGGCGGACAATCTTCTGGCCCGCGTTTCCGCGCTGGCAGCTTCGGTGGTTTAATCAGCGCCCAAGCGCAATCGTAATCAGGGGACAGCCATGCAACGTTTGAACAACAAGGTCGCCGTGATCACCGGCGGCACAGGCGGCATCGGCCTAGCGGCGGGCAAATTGTTCGCCGCCGAAGGTGCGCAGGTGGTGCTGGTCGATCTCGATCAGGGCGCACTTGAGCGTGCGGTCGCCGACATCGGCGCCGAGCGCGCCATGGGCGTCGCCGCCGACGTCACCGACCCCACCCAGGTTCAAGCCTATGTGCAGGCGACCGTCGCCCGTCATGGGCGACTCGACGTGTTCTTCAACAACGCAGGCATCGAAGGCACGGTCGGACCTATCGTCGACTATCCGCTTGAAGTGTTCGACAAGGTCATGGCCGTCAACGTCCGCGGCGTCTTCCTCGGGCTCAAATACGTCATCCCGGCGATGGCCAAAAGTGGCGGTGGCAGCATCGTCATCACCTCCTCGCTCGGCGGCCTGCGTGGCGTGCCCAAGCTCGGTGCCTACATCGCGTCCAAACACGCGGTGGTGGGCTTGATGAAATCCGCCGCGCTGGAATGCGCGCAGCACAATATCCGGGTTAACACCATCAATCCCTCACCGATCGCGACGCGCATGATCGAAGCCATCGAAGCGGGCTATGCGCCGGGCGCGACCGCGCTGGTCAAGAAAAAGATGGAAGCGGCCGTGCCTTTGCGTCGCTACGGCCAGCCCCATGAAGTGGCGCAGCTTGCGTTGTTCCTGGCCAGCGACGAAGCGGCCTATATCACCGGCAATAGTTATCCCATCGACGGCGGCATGTCGGCCGCCTGAGCCACCACGCGCGCGATGAGCGAACAGGCCATGCCGGGTTTTAGCCTCGCCGCGCCATTGCGCGCTGAGAGCCATGTGCTCGGCCGTCTGCCCCTGTGCCAGGTGCTGCTGGTGAATAAGGCCGAGGTGCCGTGGTTCATTCTCGTGCCGGAAACGACCGTCATCGAGCTGTGCGATTTGAGCGCCGCTGAGCAGTCGCGACTACAGGGCGAGATCAATCAGCTGTCGCGCTGGGTGCGCGCGCAGTTCGCCGTCACCAAGTTGAACATCGCCGCGATCGGCAACCTCGTCCCGCAGCTGCATATCCACATCATCGGCCGCCACCCTGACGATGCCTGGTGGCCGGGTGTCGCCTGGGGTCAGCCGAGCTCGCGCGGCTATGAGCCCGCCCGGGTTACCGAGATAGCGCAGCTGCTCGAGCACGATCTGGGCAGCGCTTAGCGGCGGCTATGAACTACACTTGCGCGACCGACCGAGCATGCGGGGAGCAGCCATGGGCGATGTCATTCCGTTCCGTCAGCCGTCGAAGAACAACAAGGGCGAAGGCAAGACCCTGTGCAAGAGCGGCTTCCACAAGTGGGAAGTCGATCAGAGCAAAAAGTTCGACGTCAAACAGGGCAAGCTGGTGACCATCAAGCGTTGCCTGCGCTGTGGGGAAACGAAAACGGTATTGGCATGAGGGCGCAGGGTGAGCAGTCTCTCCCCCTCACCCCCTGCCTTCTCAATCCTGATAGGCCGCCATGGGCGGACAACTACACACCACGTGCTTGTCGCCATGCACATTGTCGATACGCGACACCGGCGGCCAGTACTTGTCCTCGTGCAGACCTTCCATAGGAAAGAACGCCTCGGCCTTGCTGTAGGGTCGCGTCCATTGTTCGTCGATCAACAGGCACTGATGATGGGGTGCATTCTTGAGCGGGTTGTCATCGCGATCGACGCGCCCTTCCGCCACCGCAGCGATCTCGCCGCGGATCTTGATCATAGCCTCACAGAAACGCTCAAGTTCGCGCAGGTTCTCGCTTTCGGTCGGTTCGATCATGAGCGTGTCGGCGACTGGGAAGGACATGGTCGGGGCGTGAAAGCCGTAGTCGGCGAGGCGCTTGGCGACATCGTCAACCGTAATGCCGGTGACGGCCTTGAGCGCACGCAGATCGATGATGCATTCGTGCGCGACCATGCCGTTGCGACCGGTGTAGAGCACCGGGTAATGATCTTTCAAGCGTGTCGCGATGTAGTTGGCCGCCAGGATCGCAACCATCGTCGCGCGGCGTAGTCCGCTCGCCCCCATCATGGCGATGTAGGCCCACGAGATCGTCAGAATACTGGCCGAGCCCCACGGCGCAGCCGACACCGAACCGATGGTCCCGGCGGGGCCTGCGTGGGGATTCACGCCACCCACCACGCGATGATCAGGTAGATAGGCGGCGAGATGGGGCTTGACCCCGATCGGGCCCATGCCTGGTCCACCACCGCCATGGGGAATCGCGAAGGTCTTGTGCAGATTGATGTGCATGACATCAGCGCCGATCTCGGCCGGCCGGCAGATGCCGACCAGGGCGTTGAAGTTGGCACCGTCCATATACACCTGACCGCCGTGGGCATGAACGATGTCGCAGACTTCGATGATCGAGGCCTCGAAGACACCGTGGGTCGATGGGTAGGTGATCATAAGACCGGCCAGTCGCGCGGCATGGCTGTGCGCTTTGCTGCGCAGATCGGCCACATCGACATTGCCATTCTCATCGCAGTTCACCACCACCACCCGTAAGCCGGCCATGGCCGCGCTGGCGGGATTAGTACCGTGGGCCGATGCCGGGATGAGACATACGTCGCGCGCGCTTTCACCGCGCACTTCATGGTATTTGCGGATCACCAGCAGGCCGGCGTATTCGCCCTGGGACCCGGCATTGGGTTGCAGAGAGAACGCCGCAAAGCCGGTCAGGTCGACCAGCATGGCCGTCAACTCTTCGAACAGGCGCTGATAGCCCTGCGCCTGATCGAGCGGCACGAAGGGATGCAGATCGGCGAACTCGGGATACGACAGCGCCTGCATCTCGACCGCCGCATTGAGCTTCATGGTGCACGAGCCGAGCGGGATCATGGCGCGGTCCAGCGCGATGTCGCGGCGTGCCAGGCGCCGCATATAGCGCATCATTTCGGTCTCGGAGTGATAGCGCTCGAACACCGGGTGGCTGAGGATGGTGCTGGTGCGGCGCAGCGTAGTGGGAATGCACTCCTCGATGCTGGTGTCGAGTGTTTTGAAATCCAGTTCGTCGGCGTCGTCACGGGCGAATACCCGCCATAACGCGCGCACGGCGGGCCGGTTGATAGTCTCGTCAAAGGCAATACCGAGACGATCGGCATCGACCACGCGCAGATTGATGCCGGCCTCACGCGCACGGGCGGCGAAATGGCGCGCGCGATTGGGCACCAGCAAGGTCACGGTATCGAAGAAACTTGGGTGCGCAATCTCGTAGCCCAGACGCCGCAAGCCACTGACCAGGATCTGTTGCAGTCGATGCACCCGCCCGGCGATCAAGGCCAGGCCCTGGGGGCCATGGTAGACCGCGTAGAAACCGGCAAGCACGGCCAGCAAGACCTGCGCGGTGCAGATATTGCTGGTCGCCTTCTCGCGCCGGATGTGCTGCTCGCGGGTTTGCAGGGCCATACGCAAAGCCACCCGGCCATCGCGATCGCGCGACACGCCGATGAGGCGGCCCGGCATGGTACGCACGAAGCGCTCACGGGTGGCGAAGAAGGCCGCGTGGGGCCCGCCATAGCCCATCGGCACGCCGAAACGTTGCGCGCTGCCGACCACGATATCGGCATCCATCTCGCCCGGTGGCTTGAGTAATACCAGGCTCAGCAGATCGCTCGCGACCGTCACCAGCATGTCGCGCCCGTGGGCGGCCGCGATAAAATCTCCGTGATCGAAAAGCGCGCCGCTGGAGCCCGGATATTGCAATAGCGCGCCGAAGTAGTCGCCGTCGGCAAGCAGCCCATGGGCATCGCCGCACACCACTTCGAAGCCGAAATAGCGGGCACGGGTTGCCACCACCGCGATGGTCTGCGGGTGACAGTCAGCGTCGACCAGAAAGCGCGGCGAAGGATTCTTGGCCAGCCGCCGTGTCATGGCCATGGCCTCGGCGGCGGCAGTGGCCTCGTCCAGCATCGAGGCGTTGGCTATCTCCATGCCGGTCAGATCGATAACCATCTGCTGGTAGTTGAGCAGCGCTTCGAGACGGCCCTGGGAGATCTCCGCTTGGTAGGGCGTATAGGCGGTATACCAACCGGGATTCTCCAGCACGTTGCGCTTGATCACTTCCGGCATCAAGGTGCCGTAGTAACCCATGCCGATCATCGAAATGTTAACGCGATTGCGTTCGCGCATGGCGCGCAGATGATTGAGGATTGCCCGTTCGCTGACGGTCTCGGTCAAGGCCAGTGGCGCGCGCGAGACGATGTTGTCCGGTACTGCGCGTTCGACTATCTGTTCGAGGCAATCGAGGCCGAGCGCCGCAAGCATGTGCTCGATCTGCGCTTGTGTCGGGCCAATGTGGCGACGGATGAAATCGCCACGGGATTCGAGTTCGTAGAGGGTCGGGCGTGCGGTCATAGGGCCTCGCGGGGATAAGATAAGCGATCAGCAGCGCATCGCAGCTGCGAGATATGCACGGCCTACAGATCGGCGATGTAAGCCTGATAGGCATTGGCATCCATCAGCGTATCGAGCAGGGCCGCGTCGTCGAGCTTGACGCGCAACAGCCAGCCCTCGGCTAGCGGCGCGTTGTTGACCAGCTCGGGTTCGATAGCGAGACGTTCGTTGATGGCAACGACGGTGCCACCCACCGGCAGCTTCACTTCCCCGACCGCCTTGACCGATTCGATCACGACCAGATTGGTGTCGTTGTCGAGATGCGCGCCGATATCAGGCAGTTCGACAAAGACAATATCGCCGAGTTGCTCCTGCGCGTACTCGGTGATGCCGACTATCACGCTGCCGTCTGCTGCGACG
>JANLSI010000236.1:0-14946 GCA_031362345.1 Pseudomonadota bacterium | reverse complement strand
CCGCGCGTCGCGACGACGAAATCCTGCTGTCGGTGAGCTGGTCCGCGCCGGCAACCCATACCGGCAGCGCCTACAAGAAATGGGGCCTGGTGACGGACGCTTTGCCGGTCATCGGTGTGGCGGTGCTGGTCACACTCGATGGCACGGGACTATGCAGCACAGCGCGCATCGCGCTGGCCGGTCTCGCCGACGGTGCGCAGCGCGCGACCATCGGCGAAGCCAAGCTCATCGGCTCGCGCGGCGACAACGCGGCTATCGATGCCGCCATGGCTGTCATCGCTGAGGCCGCTGAGACTTATAGCGACATGTCGGCCGACGCTAACTATCGCAAACAATTGATCCGCACCATCGGCCGCGAAGTCGCACACAGCGCCTTCGCCCGTGCACAAGCCTGAAAGAGCAAGCCATGCCCACCATCAAAGTGACCGTCAATGGCACGCGCTATGAGGAGCCGGTCGCTGAGCGCCTGCTGCTGGTCGATTTCCTGCGCGATCAACTGGCGCTGACCGGCACCCATGTTGGCTGCACCTATGAAGGGGTATGCGGTGCCTGCACCATTCATCTCGATGGCGACGCCGTCAAAAGCTGTCTCATGCTGGCGATGCAAGCCGACGGCCATGCCATCACCACCATCGAAGGCCTGGCCGGCACCGAGCTCGCGCCCTTGCAGCAGGCCTTCACCGATCATCACAGTCTGCAATGCGGCTTCTGCACGCCGGGCATCCTCATGAATATGAGCGATTTCCTGCGCGACAATCCCAACCCCAGCGATGACGAGATCCGACGCGGACTGGTCGGCAATTTGTGCCGCTGCACGGGCTACGTGCATATCGTTCGCGCCGTGCGCGAAGCAGCGCGCATGATGCGCGAACAGGCTTGAGGGCAATCCATGGCGAGCAATCCACAGGACTGGTTAGGCGCACGACTCCCACGTAAGGAAGATCGACGTCTGGTCACCGGTGCCGGCAAATACCTGGCCGACATGGTGTTACCTGGCATGCTGCACGCGGTGTTCGTGGGCAGCGAATACGCCCACGCGCGCATCATAGGCATCGATACCAGCGCAGCGCTGGCCCTGCCTGGCGTGGTTGCGGTCTATACCGGTGCGGCCATCAAAGACCTCATCAAGCCCATGCCGCAGGCAGTGGTGCAGCCTAATCTACCGGCACGCTACCCGACCTTCTGGCCGCTCGCTACGGCTAAGGTCAAGTTCCACGGTGAACCGGTCGCACTGGTGGTGGCCCGCGACAAATACACGGCGGTCGATGCGGCCGAACTGGTAGTGGTCGATTACGAAGAACTGCCCGCCATCCTCGATCCCGAACTGGCGCTGTTGCCCGACTCGCCGCTGGTGCACGAAGAGGACGGCGGTAATGACATCTTCACCATGACCTTGACCGGTGGCGACACCGAAGAGTCGCAACGCAAGAATGCCGCCGAAGTCGAGGCCATCTTTCAAGGCGCCGAGGTGGTCGTCAAGGAACGCTTCCGTGTGCACCGCACTGGCGTCACACCGATGGAACCACGCGGTGTGCTGTGTGATTGGAATGACGGCGACGGCTTGACCGCCTGGATCACCACCCAGCGCCCGCACATCGACCGCCTGGCTTTGATCGACATTCTCGATATTCCCGGCGAGAAGGTGCGCGTCATCGCGCCGCGCGATCAAGGTGGCGGCTTCGGTGTGAAGGCGCCCTTTTATCGCGAAAACATCATGATCGCTTACGCCGCGCGCAGCTTGAAAAAGCCGGTGCGCTGGGTCGAATCGCGCTACGAGAGCCTGATGAACGTTGGCCAGGAACGCGACCAGATCAATTACCTCGAAGTCGCAGCCAGCAAAGACGGCAAACTGCTGGCGCTGCGCAATCGCGGCATCGCTGACAACGGCTGCGGCACCACCGGCGTGTACTGGGGTTTCGTCATGCCGTTTCTAGGCGCGGTCGAAATGCCCAATGCCTACACCTGGGCCAAGGGCGACATCAGTCTCAAAGTCGCAACCACCAACAAGGCCAGCTTGACGCCCTCGCGCGCCTTCGGGCATTTCCCCACGCGCTTCGCCGTCGAGCGCGCGGTCGATATGGTAGCGCGCCGGATCGGCATGGAGGCAAGCGCGCTCCGACGCATGAATCTGGTGGCCACTCTGCCCTATACCTCGGTCACCAACGAGTATTACGACAGTGGTGATTTCCTCAAGGTGTGGGACAACCTGCTGGCGCAGGTCGATCTGCCGAAGTTCCGCGCCGAACAAAGCGCTGCGCTTGCCGAGGGTAAATATCTCGGCATCGGCTTCGGCTGTGGCGTGGAATTATCGGGCGTCGCCTCGGAACTGCTGGTGCCAATGGAAAACCAGCCGGGCTATGGCGCAGCGACCGTGCGCCTCGATCCACGCGGCAAGGTGCTGGTCTTCGGCGGCGATGCGCCCGGTGGCCAAGGTCACGAGACCACCACCGCACAAGTTGTCGCCTCGCTGTTCGGTATCTCACCCAACGACGTCGTGGTGACCACTGGTGACACCGGCACCACGCCGTTTGGCGCTGGCAGTATCGGCGCGCGTAATGGCTCCTATTTCGTCAGTGCGGTGGCCAAGGCCTGCGGCGAATTGAAAGATAAGATCACCCGCATCATGGCCCATGACTTTCAGATCGAAGCCAGCGTCCAGCACTTCGAGTTCAAGGCGGGCGAAGTGGTGTACCTGGGCGATCGCAGCAAAAAGAAGACGTTTCGCGAAGCGGTAGAGCGCATCATCATGTGGCCGATCAACATGCCCGCGGGCGAAGTGGGCGGCTTAGATGCCACCACGTTTTTCGAGGCCGCCAAGCCCATGATCTGCTTTAACGCCGATGCCTGCATCGTCGAAGTCAACATCGAATCGGGGGACTTCAAGATCAAGCGCTGGGTAACTTCCGAAGACGTCGGCACGGTCATCAACCCCAACATCGTCGATGGCCAGATGCACGGCGCCATCGTGCAGGGCCTATCCAACGCGATGTTCGAGGAATTCGTCTACGACGAACGGGGCCAGCAGATGAGCGCCGATTTCGAGCATTACAAACTCGCCACGGCGGCTGACGTACCGGACATCGAAATCACCTATGCCACCACGCCCTGCCCGCACACGCCGCTCGGCACGCGGGGTATCGGCGAAGGCCGGCCGAGTTCGGTGCCGGGCGCGCTCACCAATGCGGTGTGCGATGCCTTGGCGCCCTTTGGTATTGAAATTAACGAATTGCCGCTGCGCCCCAACCTGGTTTGGCGCAAGCTGCAGATGAGCCGCAAATAGGACGGGAACAATCCATGTCGAAGCAACGTAAGGTCATCATCACCTGCGCCGTGACGGGCGCCATTCACACCCCCTCCATGTCGCCCTCGCTGCCGGTCACACCACGCGAAATTGCCGACGCAGCGATCGAAGCCGCCGCTGCCGGTGCCGCGATCCTGCACCTGCATGCGCGCGATCCGGATAACGGCAAGCCGACCCAAGACCCCAAGTGGTTCCGCCAGTTCCTGCCGATGATCATCGAACGCACCAATGCCGCGATCAATATCACCACCGGTGGCAGTCCCTATATGACGGTCGAGGAGCGCATGCGCCCGGCCACCGAAATCGAACCGGAAATCGCCTCCCTCAATATGGGCTCGATGAATTTCGGCCTGTTTCCGATGCTCAAACGCTTCAAGAACTTCAAGTACGATTGGGAAGTGGAACACCTCGAAGGCAGCCGCGACCTGGTGTTCAAGAACACCTATCGCGACATCGCCACCATCCTGCGTCTCGGCAGCGATCGCGGCATCCGTTTCGAATTCGAGTGCTACGACACTTCGCATCTCTACAACCTCGCCCACTTCCTCGAAGAAGGCGCGGTCAAGCCGCCACTGTTCGTGCAGACCGTATTTGGCATCATGGGCGGCATTGGTGCCCATCCCGAAGACGTGATGCACATGAAGCGTACCGCCGACCGACTGTTCGGCGACGCCTACGTGTGGTCGGTGCTGGGTGCTGGTCGTAATCAGATCCCCGTCGCGGCCCAGGCCGCCGCCATGGGCGGCAATGTGCGTGTCGGTCTCGAGGATTCGCTATGGGCGGGCCCCGGTCGGCTGGCGGAAAACTCCGCCGAGCAGGTACGCCTGGCACGCAAGATACTCGAAGGCCTGTCACTCGAAGTAGCGACACCCGACGAAGCGCGACAGATGCTGGCCCTCAAGGGGCCGAACACGATGAAGCTTTGATTTAATGAATGTCCGAATTTGTCGGACCCACAAGGGCAGGCGAGGCATTCGCCTGCCCGCATGAGCTCACCATGCAACTGACCGAACAAATCCGTATCGACGCGCCGCGCGAACGCGTGTTCGCGGCCCTGAACGATATCGATATCCTGCGCCAGGCCATTCCCGGTTGCGAAGCGATCGAGGCACTCTCGCCGACCAATTTCAAAGCCACGGTGAGTGCCAAAGTTGGACCTTTGAAAGCGCGCTTCACCGGCGCGGTGGTAATCGCCGATATCGTCGCGCCGGAGTCCTACACCTTGAGCGGTGAAGGTAAGGGCGGCCCGGCGGGCCATGCCCGTATCAGTTCACACGTGCGCCTCGAAGCCGATGGCGCGACCACTATCCTGCACTATGACGTGAAGGCCGACATTGGCGGCAAGCTTGCCCAATTGGGTGGCCATCTGGTGGAAAAGACCGCGCAGAAGCTGGCAGGAGAATTCTTTGCGAAGTTCGAAACGCTGTTGAAGCCCGAGGGGATGTCGGCAGTCGGTGATGCCACTGACGCCCCAGCTCAAGCCGGTAGCAAAAGCCGCTGGTGGTGGCTGAGCGGCATCGTGCCGGTGCTTGCGCTAGCCCTGCTCGCGCGCTGAACGCCGCGTCTAAGACTTCACATCAGTAAAGGCGGATTCCAGCCGCCGGCGCAAATCTTCGACGCGCTGACGGTTCGCGCCCAGATCCGAATAACCGACCCGCGATGTGGAGCGCAGTTGCAGCTGCGTGCGATCCATGAGCAGCTCGACATCGTCGACGAAGCGGAACAAGCCGCTGGTGAATGTCCCATGCAGATAGCCCGCTTCCTCACTCACGATTGTCGCGCCGCTGGCCGCCAGCACTTCGCGTATCACCCGCCAACGCACCTCGTCCGGCAACGACGGCAGCGCGATGGGTTCGACCCAATGCACGGTATCGCTGCTGGTGCCTGTATCGCTGCACACACAATGGGGCGCGCTTAAGCACTCCGCCAAACGTCCGTTGCGCACACCGGCGGCGGCGGGCGCCATGCGCGCCGACCACCAACCCAGCAAGGCAAATGCGATGGCGATAACTGCCAGAAAGGACACGAAAAAACTCAAGGTGCGCGCCATGGTCAAATCGGCCTTAGCAATGCTTAGTTGAAACACGCTAGCACGAATGCATCAGAATGCACCATGATTCACCCCTGCGGCGTCGATCAGCGCAACGGCATGCAGACCTGCACCGGCCGCTAAAGACCTTGATCGCGCCGATCGCCCTCCCGCTTCACATCCAGCATCCGCAAGACAGGACCTCGCCTATGGACATCACCTCGCATTTCGCACGCAGCGCACGCCATACGACCCACTATCTGGCCGCGGGTCCGAGCGACGGGCCACTGCTGATCTTCGTCCACGGCTGGCCCGAACTGTCGCGCAGCTGGCGCCATCAGTTGCCAGTGTTTGGTGGGCTCGGATACCGCGCCATCGCGCCCGATATGCGCGGCTATGGCCACTCATCGAACTACACTCGTCACGAGGACTATGCGCAGCAGCACGTGGTCGCCGACATGCTCGATCTGCTCACCGCGCTGGGCGGCGAACAGGCGGTGTGGGTCGGCCATGATTGGGGTAGCCCGACGGTGTGGAATCTCGCCAGCCATCATCCCAACCAGTGCGTGGCCGTCGCCAATCTATGCGTACCCTTTGCCACCATCGAACTCGGCTTCGATAAATTAATGCCGCTGGTCGATCGCGAGATCTACCCCCTCGAGCAGTTCCCGGCCGGTCAATGGGATTATCAATTGTTCTACGAAGAGAACTTCGCGCGCGCGACCCAAGTGTTCGGCGCCGACGCTTACCGCACGGTGAAGCTGCTGTTTCGTAAGGGCTCGTCGGATGATGCCGGCAAGCCTGCGTTCACCGCCCAGGTGCGGCGCAACGGTGGCTGGTTCGGCCCGCTCGATGTGGCACCCGATCTGCCCCGCGATGCCGACGTGGTGACCGACGAAGACTTGCGCATCTACGCCGAGGCGCTCGCCCGTAATGGCTTCTTCGGGCCCGATTCCTATTACATGAACCACCCCGCCAATGCCGCCTACGGCGCGCTTGGCAGTGCCACGCTGGACTTGCCGGTGCTGTTCATCGGCGCACGTTACGACTACGTATGCGAGACCGTTACCTCGCGTCTGGCCGAACCGATGCGGGCCCGCTGCAGCAATCTCAGCGAAGCGGTGATCGACGCGGGGCATTGGCTCGCACAGGAACGTCCAGCCGAGGTCAATGGGCTGCTGGCGCGCTGGCTGGCCAGCTTCGTTGCACAATCGTGGCCGGGGCCGGCCCTCGCCTGAGCTCAGACTCACGGCCGCTTCGGCCGCGAACCGATGGCTTATACTCGCGACACGACAGATTCAAGGGTAGTTTCTATGGCGCGCAGAGGCCAACTCAAAATCGACAATTACGGCGCGACCATGCCGGTCACTGGCGAAGCCGTCCAGAAACCGCCGTTTTACTACCGTCACATGGAAATGATGTTCGTCACCTACCGCACCGACGACGACGCGGCGGTGGCGTGGCTGCCAGAACAGATGGAACTCGACGGCCCGGCCACCGTAACGGTGATCGTTGCCCATTACGGCGCGTCCACTTTCGGCCCCTATAACGAGGCGATGATTGCCATTCGTGCGCGTCTCGACGGCCAGGTGGTGAGCTACTATCCGGCATTGTTCACCGACAACGAGGCGCCGCTGATCGGTGGTCGTGAGATCTGGGGCTTCGCCAAAAAGCTCGCGCGCATCGAGATTCGTTACGAAAGCGAAGTGATGATGGGCCTGGTCGAGCGCCCAACCGGCAACCGTCTGCTGACCGCAATGATGCGCAAAGTGACGCCGGTACGGACCGAGGATTTCGTCCTCACGCCTAGCGTTTCGCTCAAGGTCATCCCCTGTGCCACCGAGGCCAAACGTCCGGCTCTCGCCCAGCTCATCGGCAGCGCGCTGGAGCTGGTACCGCACGTGGGTGCGAATGGCATCCCGGATATCTGGGCTGGACCCGGCTCGCTGCATTACGACGCGCCCTCAGCGGTCGACCCCTGGCACAAGTTGCCGGTGCTCAATGTGCTTGGCTGTTATGCCGGCACCTTCGATGCGGTGCTCGGTCATGGTCGCATCCTTAAAGAACTGTAAGCCTGCGGCTGCGGCGCGCTGCTTGTGCGGCATGGCAAACCTGCCGTTAAGTCCGAATTAAGCCCGGTGCCTTACCATGCTCGAAGCCAAGTCGGGATCGCTGCCGCACGCGGCGCGGCTTGCCAAGGAGTTTCCCAGTGTTCGAAAAGAAATCGTCGACCGTGAACCGCCTCGTGCGAGTTCGCCCGCTGTTGAGTCTGCTCGTGCCGCTGTGTCTCGCGCCGCTGGCTTCCTGTGCCAACGACACCTATCTGGCGCAGAACTACTCGACGGCCAACCCCGGCTACGGTCAGCAGAGTTACGCCGTGCCGCCGCCCACCTACGCTGGGCCCAATAACGGCCAGTTCCTCGCCCCGCCGCAACTCGACGAACTGGTTTCACGCATCGCGCTCTACCCCGATGACCTGGTCGGTATCATTCTGCCAGCGTCCACCTATCCGCTGCAGATAGTGCAGGCGGCGCGCTATCTGGATGCGGTCCGTGCCAATTCGACTTTGAGCCCCGACGACAGTTGGGACAATGCCGTGGTCGCGCTGCTGAACTATCCCGACGTGATCAACATGATGAACCGTGAACTGGATTGGACCGAGCGCTTGGGCCAAGCGGTGATCATTCAGCAGGGTGACGTCATCGCCGCCATCGGCCAATTCCGCGCCCAAGTCCAGGCGGTCGGCAATCTGCGCAGCGACGACCGCCAAATCGTCGAATACGAGCAGGGCGCGATCCGCATTCGGCCGGCCAATCCCCAGATCATCTATGTGCCACAGTACGAGCCGGCGCGCGTCATCGTTTACTCCAGCGAGCCAGCCTTTGGCTATTTCCCGCGGCCCTATCCGGTGTATTACTACAACTACGCTTCGGGCTATCCGTCGGGCTTCAGCAATTTCTGGGGTGTGAGCACGATGTTCACCATCGGCTGGGGCAGCAACCGCGTGCGGATGCACGATTACGATTACTACGACGACCCGCGCTTCGATCATCCCCACAACGGCTACTTCTTTCGCCGCAGCCATCATGGTTGGGACGACCATGATGGTCCGAGCTGGGGCGATGACGACCGCGATGGCCGCGATGACCGAGATGGTCACCACGGCGGCGGCGAGCGCCCGCGCGAACACGATTGGCAACCGCGCGGCGGTAAAGGTCCGCACCCGATCGCCGTCGGCGGCGCGGGCGGTGGCCAGCCGAGTCGCGGTAATGGCCGGGACGGCGACAGATTTACGCCATCACCGGCGCCCGAGTTGGCCTCGCCTACCCGTACCATCCGCGAGGGCAGTCCGCGCGCTATGCAGCCGCCGGGTGGCGAAAGCAGCGTGCGCCGGGGCGCGACCGTGGTGCCCGGCAAGGCTCCGAATGAAGCTCAGAGTTTCGAGCGCGCGCGCAATTTCTCGCCGCCACCCAGGCTCGAAACACCAAGCAGCTCGACGCCGATGAATATCCGTCGTCGCGACAGCACTCAAGGCGAGCGCCGTGAGTTTGTGCCGATGCCTGCAGCACCGTCGTCTCGCATGAGTATGCCGCCGCCCCAGCGCATGGAGCGTGAAGCGATCAGCATGCCGCGTAACCTGCCCTCGCAGCCCGCGCCGGTGCGCAGCATGCGCAATATGGACGAGGGACGTAGCAGCGCACGGATAGCGCCCAGCCGCCCCGAGCCCCGCGTCGCGCCGAGTCGTCCCGAGCCACGCATAGCACCGAGCCGGCCCGAGCCGCGCGCACCGGCTGCGAGTTCGCGTAGCAGCGACGCCCCGACTGCGACCCGCCGTGGTGGTGACGACGATGACGGTCGTGGTCGCGGTTCGCGCGACCGTTAAAAGCTGCGCTGGGGCTGTCCACTCGGGCCGCCCCAGCGCAGTCATAAAGTCTCGATGTGCCAACCCTGCGGCGCAACCGTAAGTAACAAGCCCCCCGCGCCGCCAAAAGCGCGCGCTCGACCACTGGCGCCGGGATTGACCACCCACGGGCTCATTTGATCGTCGATGCAACGCCGATGACTGTGTCCGTAAACGATGCAGCGCGCGTCGGGAAAGGCCGCGCGCAGGCGCGCGTGACGCGTCGCGACGGCCGGAAATTGATGGCCATGAATGGCCACTAGCGCGCCGCCGTCCAGTTCGACCCTGAACACTTCGGGCAGACGCCCGCAACGCTGCGCGTCGCCCGCCGGCCATTGTGCGACGGTATCGTTGTTGCCGCCGATCGCGCATAGCGGCGCGATACGCTCCAGAGTTCGCAGCACCTCGCGGGCGCCGAGGTCGCCGGCGTGGATAATCAGATCGACACCGGCGAGGCGTTCGATAAGCGACATCACAAGCTGTCCGTGGCTGTCGGACAACAACGCAATGCGCCGTGCATGCGGCATCCTGCGTCGTCGCATCTTCATACTAGCCGCGCTTGCTGGTCCAAATTTTCCACCAAGGCCCGCCTGCGCTTGAGGATGACGATGGCCGGCAGCGCCAGCACGAAAGTCATGACGAAGAACATTGGCCAGCCCACCGCTTCCACCATATAGCCCGCCGGCGGGCCGGCGAACACGCGGCCGAGACTCGCGACCGCGCTCAACAGCGCGAACTGCGTGGCCGTGTAGCGGCGGTCGCAGATAGCCATGAGCAATGCGAGATAGGCCGCCGTGCCCATGCCTCCGGCGAGATTCTCCAGGCCGATCACCGCCACCATCGCGACATAGGACTTGCCCGTCATCGCCAACAGTGCGAAGCCGAGATTAGTGAAGGCCTGCAGCCAGGCAAACAACATGAGCGCGCGATACAGACCGAGGCGCGCCATCATGCCTCCGCCGTAGAGCGCGCCGGCGATCGAGGCCACCAGTCCCAGACCCTTGTAGATCGCGCCAACGTCGGTCAGCGTGAAGTCCAGCGCATCGAGCAGGAAATTGGTCGTCAGCCCGCCGGCGAAAGCATCGCCGAGCTTGTAGAGAAAAATCAGCACCAATAGCGGCACCGCCGCCTCGCGACGGAAATACTCGCGCAGCGGCTCGATCACGGCCGCCGCGAGATTACCCGGCGCGGGGACGTCACGCGGCAGCTCGGGACCGAACACGCTGGCGGCGGCGCCCAGCAGCAACAGCACCGCCAGCCATTGATAGACCTGTGCGAAGCCGATTTGATCAGCGACCAGCAGGGCCCCCGCCCCCGCCACCAGCATGCCGATCCGGTAACCGCTGACCGCCACACCCGCACCAAAACCCCGCTCGCGCTCCTGCAAGAGCTCGGCGCGATAGGCATCGATAGCGACATCCTGGGTGGCCGACAAGGTCGCGATGGCGACGGCGACCAGGGCCAGCACCGGCAAAGCGCCGGCGGCAAGGTTGGCCGCGCCAGCCGCGAACAGCGCCAGCGCCAGCAGTAGCTGGGTCATCAGCATCCAGTCCCGCCGCCGACCGGGCCAGCCTGGCTGGTAGCGATCGAGCAAGGGCGCCCACAGGAACTTCAACACATAGGGCAGACCGACCAACGAGAACAGTCCGATCTGCTTGATGTCGACACCCTGCACCGTGAGCCACGCCTGCAGCGTGCCGGCGCTCAGAGCGAGCGGCAAGCCGGAGGAGAAACCGAGTACCGCGACGGTCGCCACACGCGTATTGAACAAAGCGCCGCTCATCGCCGCTGCGCACTGTCCACGAGGAGATACTGTGGCTTGCCGCCCATGGAAGGGCATTGTATAGGTGCCTGCCTACCGGCGTTGGCAGACAGACGGAAATCTCGAATATTTTGCGGGAATTCGGCGCGAAACCACGTGCTACAATCAAATCAGAATAAGGCTTGCAACGACGTCCCGATGAACAGTCCCACACAGTTTCCAACCCAGCTCATCGACCGTTTCGGCCGCGTGGTCGATTACGTGCGCATCTCGGTCACCGATCGCTGTGACTTCCGCTGCGTGTACTGCATGGACGAGAAGATGGAGTTCCTGCCGCGCGCACGAATTCTAACCCTTGAGGAACTGGCCCTGGTCGGGCGCGCCTTCGCCGAACTCGGCGTGCACAAGATTCGCCTGACCGGCGGCGAGCCCCTGGTGCGCAAAAACGTCATCAAGTTGATGCGCGACCTCGGCGCCCTGCCGCAGTTATCCGAACTGGTGCTCACCACCAATGGTTCGCAATTGGAAGCGATGGCGCGCGACATTCGCGCCGCCGGCGTGCGTCGCATCAATATCAGTCTCGATTCCCTGGACACTGAACGGTTCCGGCGCTTGACCCGCGTCGGCGACCTCGCGCAAGTGCTGCGCGGCATCGACGCCGCGCTCGCGGCCGGCTTCGACAAGGTCAAATTGAATGCCGTCATCCTCAAGCATCGTAACGACGATGAAGTCGTGGCGCTGGTCGAATTTGCGGCAGCGCGCGGCATGGACATCTCCTTCATCGAGGAAATGCCGCTCGGCACCATCGGCGATCATGATCGGGCCGAGGCCTATTATTCCAGCG
Source organism: Pseudomonadota bacterium (assembly GCA_031362345.1). Taxonomy (GTDB): domain Bacteria; phylum Pseudomonadota; class Gammaproteobacteria; genus JADJYF01. The sequence goes on along the minus strand of JANLSI010000236.1, from coordinate 3,109 downwards.
ACGAGATTCGCACAGATCTGGAAAAGCGCTTCACGCTGCGCTCGACCACCGAGACCACCGGTGGCCCCGCCAAATACTATCGACTCGCCGAGACCGGCACGCGGGTCGGCTTCATCTCGCCCCACAGTCACAACTTCTGCGGTGACTGCAATCGCGTGCGCCTGACCGTCGAGGGCCGCTTGCTGCTATGCCTGGGCCAGGAACACTCGGTCGATCTGAAGCAAGTAATCCGCAGCCAGCCCGGTGACCTCGACGCGCTCAAGCAGGCGATCGTGGGCAGTATGGCCATCAAGCCGCTGGGCCACGATTTCGATCTGCATGAGCAGCCCCTGATTTTCCGCCACATGAGTCACACCGGCGGCTGAGCCGCGCCGTCGAGGAACAGCCGGGTGACTGCCAACCCGCGCATGGCGCCCAAGCCCAAAAACTCAGAGGCCATTACCGGCTGCATCCTGGCAGGCGGCATCGGCCGACGGCTAGGCGGCATCGACAAAGGCCTGGTGCTGCTGGACGGGCGACCGCTGGTGGCCCACGTCATCGCGCGCTTCGCGCCGCAGGTCGACACCCTGCTGCTGAGCGTCAATCGCAATCACGACCACTACCGCTCTCACTGCGCGCATCTGGTCAGCGATGACCACGCCAACGCGGCTGGGCCGCTGGCCGGCATCGCCGCCGCCTTGGCGGTGACCGACACACCGTGGCTAGCGGTCGTCCCCTGTGACAGCCCTTTCCTGCCGAGTCTGCTGGTGGCGACTTTGCGGCGAGCGCTCGCTCAGCAGGCGGCAGATATCGCCGTGGCGCGCACCGCAGACGGGCTGCAACCGGTGTTCGCGCTCATCGCCACGCGCCTGGCGCCATCGCTCGCCGAATATTTAGCCCAGGGCGGTCGCAAGACCGACGCCTGGTACGCGCGGCAGGCACTGCTGGAAGTTGATTACGAACATGAACGCGCCGCCTTCATGAACATCAATACGCCTGACGATCTCGCGGCCGCCGCGCGACGGCTGGCGGTTCGCGGCTTGCGCGATAAGCACACGAGAGCATAGATTTCGACCATGGTCATACGCGATGCCAGTTGTGACGACGATTTCGATCCTGATTCGCTGAACTGCGACGAGGCGCTCGCGCGCATTCTCGCCCAGGTCGCGCCGGTCAGCGGCTACGAACGGCTGACGCTACGTGCCGCACTCGGTCGGGTGCTCGCGCAAACGCTGCACTCGCCCTGCGCTGTGCCGGCCCATACCAACTCGGCCATGGACGGCTATGCGCTCAACGCCGGTGATCTGCCGACAAGCGGCAATGCGCGCCTGCGCGTCGTCGGCAGCGCATTCGCCGGTCGCCCTTTCGGCGGCCAAGCCAGCGCGGGCGAAGCGGTACGCATCATGACCGGTGCGGCGATGCCCACCGGCACCGATCTCGTCGTCATGCAAGAACATGTCGTGCGCGAAGGCGACAACATTCTCATCGATGGCCAGCACCAGCGCGGCCAGAACGTGCGTGCGGCGGGCGAGGATCTGCAACAAGGCCAACGGGTACTCGATGCCGGACGTCGTCTGGTCGCGCCGGATCTGGGACTCATCGCCTCACTGGGCATCGGTGAAGTAACGGTGCGACGGCGGGTGCGCGTCGCCTATTTCTCGACCGGCGATGAATTGCGCTCGATAGGCGAAGCCCTGGGGCCGGGCGAAATCTACGACAGCAATCGCTACACGCTATACGCGATGTTGAAGCGCAGCGAGGTCGAGGTCATCGACATGGGCGTGGTGCGCGATAAACGCGAGGCGGTCGAAGCGGCCTTGCGCGAGGCCTCGCAAGTGGCGGATGTTGTCATCACTTCGGGCGGTGTCTCAGTCGGCGAGGCGGATTACATCAAGGAAGTGCTGGGCACAATCGGCGAGGTGCGTTTCTGGAAAGTGGCGATGAAGCCCGGCCGCCCGCTCGCTTTCGGTACGCTCGGGCCAGCACGTTTCTTCGGCCTGCCAGGCAATCCGGTCTCGGTGATGGTGACCTTCTATCAGTTCGTGCAGCCGGCGCTGGATAAGATGGCCGGCAGCCGCGCCAGCGCGCCACTGGTATTCAAAGCCCGCACTACCGAGGTCTTGAAAAAGCGGCCGGGCCGCACCGAATTCCAGCGCGGTATTTTGTCGCGTGACGCGCGCGGCGGGCTGCGCGTCACACCCACCGGCGACCAGGGTTCGGGCATCTTGAATTCGATGGCCAGCGCCGACTGCTTCATCATTCTCGGCATGGATACCGGGCGGGTGGAAAGCGAGACCTGGGTCGACGTGCAACCCTTCCAGGGTCTGCTGTAGTCGCGTGCGACTTCAGATTTCTATCTGCATGCCATCGTAGGCGACTTCCCAACCGGCCGCTTCGACCGCCACGCGCTCGAGCGTGTCGGCGATCAGAATGGGATTGGTGGTGTTGATGTGGATAAACACGCGACGCTGCACCTTGAGCCCCGCAAACGCAGCAAGCGTGCCTTGCGCTCCCGCCACACTCATGTGTCCCATGCGACTGCCGGTCTTGAGACCGACGCCATCGCGGATCATTTCGTCGTCCGTATACAGCGTGCCATCGAAAAACACCAAGGCGGCGCCGCGCAATCTGGCTTCTAAAGCCGGTGTCATTTGCGCGCAGGCCGGAATGTAGAAGAAACGAGTACCCTGCGCGCCGCGCACTTCGAGGGCGATGGTGTCTTCTTCTACCGTGCCGAAATTTGCCCCGCGGGTCGCATCTTCCAGCCACAGCGCGACCTTACCGGGGACCGCGAACGGCACCACACTGATGCCGAGCGCAGATCCGTCCGGGCACGTGAGCACACATTCCTGCTCAAGCGCGATGGCTTCACGCGTGACGAAACTTGGATTCAGCACATTGAAAATCGAGTTGGCGGCCAGTACCGACAGCACGCGCTGGGTGGCATAGAGACGCAATGGCTGGGATTCGCGCAGATTAAGCAGACCGGCGACATGATCGACATCGGCATTGGTCAGCAGCACCGCCTTGATTGGACTTTCGCGCAAGGCATCGCGCGGATGGAGCGCGGGGGTGTCGTTGATCTGCTGGCGCAGATCAGGCGAGGCGTTGAACAACACCCAATCACGGC
>JANLSI010000539.1:0-5110 GCA_031362345.1 Pseudomonadota bacterium | reverse complement strand
AGCGACGCGAGCGGCTCGATGGTGCTCGATATTGGCGGCGGCACGACCGAAGTCGCGGTAATTTCCTTAAACGGAATCGTCTATTCCGCCTCGGTACGCATCGGCGGTGATCGGTTCGACGATGCCATTATCAACTATGTCCGGCGCAACTACGGTAGCCTGATCGGCGACGCCACCGCCGAGCGTATCAAGTTCGAAATCGGCTGCGCCTATCCCGGCAACGAAGTTCGTGAGATCGAGATCAAGGGCCGCAATCTTGCCGAGGGTCTGCCGCGCAGCTTCACGCTCAACAGCAACGAAATCCTCGAAGCCTTACAGGAACCTCTGGCCGGCATCGTCGAGGCGGTGAAAACCGCATTGGAAAAGACCCCGCCGGAACTTGGTTCCGATGTCGCTGAGCGCGGCATGGTGCTGACCGGTGGTGGTGCATTGTTGAAGGATCTGGACCGTCTATTGATGGAAGAGACTGGCTTACCGGTGATAATCGCCGAAGATCCGCTGACCTGCGTTGCCCGTGGCGGTGGCCGGATACTTGAAATGATCGAAGAACATGGGCCGGAGGTGCTGGCTCTGGAGTAGACTGTTTACGACGACCGGCGGGGGATACCACCATCAAACCTCTGTTCATCAATACGCCTTCGCCGACGATGCGTTTCGCGGCATGTGCGATCCTGTCGTTTCTGAGTATTTCGATAGATCACGCCAATACCCATCTTTCGTCGTTACGCTCCGTGCTCGGCGTGGTGGTCTATCCGTTGCAGTACATCGTCAACGCGCCGGTGCAAGGAGCCGCCGAGGTCTTGGGCGATTTGCGCGGGCGTCAGACGCTGCTCAAGGACAACGAGCGCCTGCACGCTGAGAATCAATTGCTGAGCGTCAAGACCCAGCGCTATTCGGCGCTCGAAAGCGAGAACCAGCGTCTGCGCAAGCTGCTTGATTCCTCGTCTGCCTTCGTGCAGCAGGTGGTGGTGGCCGACGTGCTGGCGATTGAGACCACGCCCTCGGCGCGACAGATCGTGCTCGACAAAGGCTCCAATCAGGGCGTGTTCGTCGGTCAGCCGATGTTGGACGCCTACGGCGTGATCGGCCAGGTCTCGAATGTCAGCCTGTACTCGAGCACCGGTTTGTTGATTACCGATCCACGTCACGCATTGCCGGTGCTGCTCAATCGCACGGGCTTACGCGCCATCGCCGTTGGCGGTGATCTGCCCGACGAACTCAATCTTTCTTTCATCTCGATCAAAGCCGACATCAAAGAAGGTGATTTGGTGGTGACGTCCGGTTTGGGCGGGCGTTTCCCAGCCGGCTATCCAGTGGGACGTGTCACGGCCGTGAGCCTCAAGCCGGGCGACGCCTTTGCCACTATCGTCGTCGAGCCGACCGCCAAAGTCGGGCATTCGCGCGAAGTGATGCTGGTCGGCCCGCAGGCCCACGACATCGGGGAAGAGCGCATCTCGGTGTCCGAATAGCGCACAGTTCACGCGCATGGACAAACCGCATCGTATCTGGGTTATCGCGCTGAGCATGCTGGTGGCGTTCATGCTGACCGCGATGCCGCTGCCCGAATGGGCCCTGCCGTGGCGCCCGGCCTGGATAGCCATGGTGCTGGTCTATTGGTGCATGGCCTTGCCGGAACGGGTGGGCGTCATCACCGCTTGGCTCATTGGCCTCACCCTTGATGTCATGCACGGCTCGATTCTCGGCCAACACGCCTTCGGTCTGGCTTTTGTCGCCTATGTGGTGCTGCAGTATCACCAGCGCCTGCGTGTGTTTCGTCTCGTGCAGCAGGCCATGGTGGTCGGCTCGATCGTGTTCGTCTATCTGCTCAGCATGCGGTGGATCTACAACCTGTTGGGTTCAGTCAATTACAGCTTCAGCTATCTATTCGGCGCGATCAGTACCGGCGTGCTGTGGCCGTGGGTTTATATTGTTCTGCGTGACGTGAGACGCCGGGCGCGCGTCGCCTGATGGTCGTCATCGACGCGTGCGGTCGGCGCTCGTGATGGGCGTTTTGGTCGGCCGCGCGACGCCGGCCACCTGCCCGCTGAGTGCATCGCAGGTGAGCTTGTGAAGCACATGCCCACGCTCAAGGACGGCGGCCGCGAGCGCCGGCTGTTCGTCAATCGCGTGCTGGTTGCCGCTGTGACTATGGGGCTGTTGGTCGCGGTGGTGCTCGCCCGTTTGTTTTTCCTGCAGGTCGTCAGTCACGACCACTTCACCACCCTGTCCCACGATAATCGGCTGAAGATTTTGCCTCTGCCGCCACCGCGAGGCCTGATCTTCAGTCGCGACGGCACTTTGCTGGCCGAGAACCGGCCGTCTTTCTCACTGACCGTGGTACCGGAAAATGTGACCAACATGGATGGCGCATTGCACGAATTACGCGGCATGTTGAATCTTTCCGAGGACGAACTCGAGCAGTTCAAGAAACAGATCAAATTTGCGCGACGCTTCGAAGGCGTGACCTTGAAAGGCGATTTGAGCCCGGAGGAACTCGCGACCTTCTCGGTCAATCGGTTTCGTTTCGCCGGTTTCGGCATCGAAGCGGGCTTGGCCCGCCACTATCCGATGGGCGAGGCATTCGCCCACGTGCTCGGCTATGTCGGGCGCATTAGCGAATCTGATCTCGCCACCATCGAGCAGTCCAATTACGCCGCCACCACCCACATCGGCAAGATGGGTGTGGAAAAATCCCGCGAGCAGGTACTGCATGGGCGGGTCGGCTACCAGAAAGTCGAGGTCAACGCCCAGGGTCGCATTCTGCGCGTTGTTGAACGCACGCCACCGCTGCCGGGCAGCGACATCTATCTCACCATCGATGCGGGTCTGCAGGCGCAAGCCATCGTGGCCTTGGAAAACTATCGCGGCGCGATCGTGATCCTTGAGCCGAATACCGGTGCGGTGCTGGCTTTTGTCAGCAAACCGGCCTACGACCCCAACGCTTTCGTGAACGGCATCAGCCGCTCGCTCTACCAATCCTTGAGCACCTCATCCAATCGGCCGCTGTTCAATCGCGCGCTGCAGGGTCAGTATCCGCCGGGCTCGACCATCAAGCCGCTGGTCGCGCTGGCTGGTCTGCAGTTCGGCGTGCGCACCCCCGACAAGACCACTTGGTGTCCGGGTTGGTACACACTGGCTAGAGATCCTCACCAGTATCGCGACTGGTTGCGAACCGGGCATGGCAACGTCAATCTGAAGTTGTCGATTGCCCATTCCTGCGACGTCTACTACTACACACTCGCCCATGATCTCGGCATTCGACGCATGCACGAAATGCTATCGAAATTCGGGCTCGGCGCCATTACCGGGGTCGATATTCCGGGCGAGGCGTCAGGTCTATTGCCGTCACCGGAATGGAAGAAGCGTGCGCGCAAGCAGCCCTGGTACCCCGGCGAGACCCTGATCGCCGGCATCGGCCAGGGCTATATGCTCGCCACGCCGCTGCAGTTGGCCTATGCCTCGGCCGTCGTTGCGACCCGCGGCAAGGCTTCGATCCCGCACTTCCTGGGCCACATAGACCAGCCGGTGACCAATGTGTCCGTGAACCCCGACGTCTACCGTCGGCCACCGGTGGAACTCACCAGCGCGACATACTGGGATGCGGCGATCGAGGGCATGGACGAAGTGGTGAACGGTAGCACCGGCACGGCGCACAAGAGTGGTATCGGCTCGCCCGTGCGTTTCGCCGGCAAGACCGGCACTGCGCAGGTCTATGGCATCGCGCAGGGTCAAAAAGCCAGGACCTCGGGTGTGCCGGAACATCTGCAGGACCATGCCTTGTTCATTGCCTTCGCGCCGGTTGATGCGCCGCAGATCGCGATCGCAGTGGTCGTCGAACACGGCGGTGGTGGTAGCCGGACCGCAGCCCCCATCGCGCGCCGACTGATCGATTATTATTTCAAGGACTCGCCGGCGGCTCAGGCTGCGGCGGCGGCCCGCAGTGTCGGCATCGGCAACGAAAGCCACGCTCACGACGCCGAAGTGACGGCCGCCGCCAGCGCACCACCCGCCGCCAGCACTACCGATCCTGCGGTGCCAATCGAGGGCATTGCTCCAGAGCCTGATGATGATTAGAACGCCGAACCTGCTGTACCGCCTGCACATCGATGCGCCCCTGCTGGGCAGTGTATTGGTGATGTCTGCGCTGGGACTGGTGGTGTTGTACAGCGCTGCCGATCAGTCCCTCGACGTCGTCATCAAACAGGCCATGCGCATTCTGCTCGGGTTGACCGCCATGGTCACCATTGCCCAGGTATCGCCGCGTAGTCTCGCGCGTTGGGCACCGGTGCTGTATGTGCTCGGCACGTTGTTACTGGTACTGGTATTGGCGATCGGCCACGGACGCGGTGCGACACGCTGGCTTGATTTCGGTGTACTGCGCTTTCAGCCCTCGGAAATCATGAAGCTGGCGGTACCCTTGACGGTGGCGGGTTTTCTCGCCGAAAAAGTCCTGCCGCCGCACCTGCACACGACCTTGGTGGCGCTAGCGGTGGTGTTGGTCCCGGCCCTTCTGATCATCGATCAGCCCGATCTCGGCACGGCCATTCTGGTGTCCGCATCGGGACTGTTCGTGCTGTTTTTCGGCGGCATCAGCTGGCGTTTCATACGCAATAGCGTACTGCTCGGGATCGTCGCGGCGCCGTTCGGCTGGTTTTCCATGCACGAATACCAACAGCAGCGGGTACTGACTCTCTTCGACCCGGCCAAGGATCCGCTAGGCACGGGCTATCACATCATTCAGGCCAGCATCGCAGTGGGATCGGGCGGCATTTACGGCAAGGGCTGGCTGAACGGCACGCAGTCGCACCTCGAATTCATTCCGGAACGCGCGACGGACTTCATCTTCGCCGTCTATTGCGAGGAATTCGGCTTGGTTGGCGTGATCGTGCTGCTGCTTGCCTACACCTTGATACTGGTGCGCGGTATGCGAATTGCGATGGAGGCTCAGGAAATGTTCGGGCGTCTGACCGCCGCGAGTCTGACCATGACGCTGTTCATCTATATCTTTGTAAATATGGGCATGGTCAGCGGCGCTCTGCCGGTGGTGGGCGTGCCGCTGCCGATGGTCAGTTATGGCGGGACATCCTTCGTGACTATCCTGGTCAGTTTC
>JANLSI010000532.1:0-4743 GCA_031362345.1 Pseudomonadota bacterium | reverse complement strand
GGCGACGCGCCCTATATCCACGCCGCGCTCGGCAGCTGGTATGCGCGACGGGCGCGCTGGGCCGATGCACAACAGGCCTATTTTGACGCCGTGCGCCTCGACGCCGCCAATCCCGACTACAGCTTCAATCTGGCAGTCAGCCTCGAACACATGGGGCAGGGCCCTGCTGCACGGGGGTATTACCAGAAGAGCCTCGCCCTGCGTACACACCATGGCGCGGGCTTCAATGCACACACCGCCGAGGACCGCATCCGCGCCTTGTCCACGCCTGCTGCGCCATGACGGCCCGGCCATGAGCACGCCAAAACGATCGCTGCGCATCGGTGAGCTGCTGGTCCAGAAGGGCGTCGTCAGCTCGGACCAGATCCGCATCGCGCTTACCGAGCAACGTAAGAACCGCGATCACCTGGGGCGCATCCTGGTGCGTCTGGGTTTCGCCACCGAGGCTATCATCCTCGATGTGCTGGGCGGCGCGCTCGGCCAGCAAAAAGCCCAGCTCTCGCAGGTCGTGGTCGATTCCGAAGCTATCCGCCTCATCCACAAGGACATGGCGCGGCGTTTTCACATTCTGCCCCTGACTTTCGATGCCAACAGCAATCGCCTGACGGTGGCGATGGCCGACACTTTCAACGTCGTTGCCCTTGATCAGATCGCAGCCCATCTGGGCGGCGCCGTCGAGATCGTGCCGCTGATGGCCGGTGAAGGTGATATCGAAAAGGCCATCGATCAGTTCTACGGTTTCGAACTGTCGGTCGACGGCATACTGCGAGAAATCGAGACCGGTGAAATCGATTACGAGAGTCTCGATGCCGACAGCGCCGAATATAGTCAGCCGGTGGTGCGACTGGTCAACGCGCTGCTGTCCGACGCGGTCAAACGTGGCGCGTCGGATATTCACTTCGAACCCGAAGAGGGCTTCCTGCGTTTCCGCTATCGCATCGATGGCGTGCTGCGTCAGATCCGCTCCCTGCACAAGAACTATTGGTCGGCGCTGGCGGTACGCTTGAAAGTGATGTCCGGCATGGATATCGCCGAGACCCGCGCGCCCCAGGACGGCCGCATCACCTTGAGTCTGTCCGGCCGCCAGATCGATTTCCGCGTCTCGACCTTTCCGACCGTGCATGGCGAGAACATCGTGCTGCGGGTATTGGACCGCCAGAAGGGCATCGTGCCCATCGACGAACTCGGTCTTGACGATGACGTACTGATGACCTTGAAGCTGATGGTCGCGCGGCCCGAGGGCCTGTTGCTGGTGACCGGTCCCACCGGCAGCGGCAAGACCACCACGCTCTACAGCTTGCTGAACCATCTCAATACCGAGTTGGTCAACATCATGACCTTGGAAGACCCGGTCGAATATCCGATGGGCATGATCCGCCAGACGTCGATCAACGAAGTCACACGTCTCGATTTCGCGAGCGGCGTGCGTTCGATCCTGCGTCAAGACCCGGACATCATCCTGGTCGGCGAAATCCGCGACGAGGACACCGCTTCGATGGCCTTCCGCGCCGCCATGACCGGTCACCAAGTGTTCTCCACGCTGCACACCAATTCCTCGTTCGGCACCTTGCCGCGCCTGCTCGACATGGGTATCCGACCTGAGATCCTGGCCGGCAATATCATCGGCATTCTCGCCCAGCGCCTGATCCGTAAGCTGCGCCTGGATTGCCGCGAGGCCTATGAGCCCAGCGAATTTGAGTGCCGCATTCTGGGCTTGGAGTCCGCGCCGCGCGGTCACATCATTTACCGCGTCGGGGAGGAATATGGTCACACCCCACACCAGGGTTACGAGGGCCGCGCCGCATTGATCGAAGTGTTGCGTTTCGATCGTGAAATCGACGAACTGATAGCGCAAAACGCCAAACTCAAGGAACTGACCACGGCGGCGCGGCGGCGCGGCTTCCAATCGCTGGCCGAAGTCGCCATCAAGCGCGTGCTGGAAGGGCTGACCTCCCTCGATGAAGTGTCGCGGGTGGTCGATCTGACCGAGCGCCTGGGTTGATGGAAGCCTATCGCTACAAGGCTATCAACGCCCAAGGACGGGTATCCCAGGGCCGCGTCGATGCAGTTAATCCGGCCGATCTGGAAACCCGCCTCGCGCGCATGGGGCTCGATCTCGTCAACTATCGCGAATTGCCCTCACGCAATCGCAATGTCACCGGCCGTGGCATCCAACGTATCGATCTCATTACTTTCTGTTTCCATCTCGAGCAACTGGTGCGCGCCGGCGTGCCCATCCTCGAAGGCCTGAGCGACCTGCGCGATACGGTCGACAACCGCCGTCTGCGCGAAGTCACGGCAGCCATGATCGAAGGCATCGAGGGCGGCAAGAATCTCTCCCAGTCGATGGGCGAGTTCCCCTTCGTGTTCTCACCGGTGTTCGTCAGCCTCATCCGTGCCGGCGAGGAGAGCGGTCAGTTGACGCGCGTGCTGGCCAAGATCATCGAAAACCTCAAGTGGCAGGACGAGCAGGCCGCCTACACCAAGCAACTGCTGTTGTATCCGGCGGTGGTGACGGTATTTGTGACCGGCGTGGTGTTCTTCCTCATGCTCTATGTCGTGCCGCAACTGGTGACCTTCCTCTCGACCATGGGCCAACAATTGCCGTTGCAGACCCGCGCGCTGATCGCGACCTCGAGTTTCCTTAGCCACTACTGGTATCTGGTGTTGTTGACGCCGCTGGTGACGGCTGCCGGCGTATTCGTCGCCTTCAAGACCAATCCGCGGGTGGCCGAACGGGTCGATGAACTGTGGTTGCGTTTGCCCTTGATCGGGCCCGTGCTGCGCAAGCTGATTGTGACGCGCATATGCAATGTGTTCTCGATCATGTACTCCTCGGGCATCACCGTACTGGATTGCGTGCGCGCAGCGGAAAACGTCGCCGGCAATCGTGCCATCGCCCATGCCATTCGCGATGCCGGCCGCATGATCGCCGATGGCGGCGGTATCAGCCGCAGTTTCGCCACCACCGGCCTCTTTCCGCCGCTGGTGGTGCGCATGCTGCGCGTCGGCGAGAACACCGGCGCGCTGGAAAACGCGCTCGATAGCGTCAGTTATTTCTACACGCGCGACGTTGCCGAGTCGGTACAGCGTCTGCAGACTATGGTCATGCCGGTCGTCACTACCGCCCTCGGTGCGGTGCTGTTCTGGATCATCACCGCCGTACTCGGCCCGATCTATGATCTCTTCACTCAAATCGATTTTTAGCAGCCCGCCGCCGCGCGTGCTCCTGATCGGCGGCGATCGGGCCATTCTCTATCTGTTCGACGGCAAACAGCTCGCCCACGCCTATATTTTTAGCGGCGACGACAATGGCTACGCCTTGTTCAATCGCTGTCTCACAGAGTTGGGCCAGGCGCCGCTGTGCGTGCTGGTGGACGTGGTCGAGGAAGAGTATCGCCAGGACACCGTGCCCCACGTCGGGGGGGGCGATCGCCGCGCCGTGCTGGCGCGCAAATATGCGCGCCTGTTTCGCGGCACAACCTATCACCACGCCCTCGCGCAAGGGCGCGAGAGCGACGGACGCAAGGACGACCGCGTGCTGTTGCTAGCCGTTACGCGTCCCGAAGTGCTGACGCCATGGCTGCTACCTTTACGCGAACACAAGGTGCCGGTGACGGGTATCTACTCATTGCCCGTGCTGAGCGAGCGCTTGCTGAAGCGCATCGGCGCGGTCGCACCCAATGTGCTGTTGATCAGTTTGCAGAAGGCCAGCGGCCTGCGGCAGACTTTTTTCCGCGACGGGCAGCTCAAGATCAGCCGTCTCGCCCATATGCCGCGGCTGGGCTCGGTGCCCTTCGCCAGCTATCTGCTCGGTGAGGTAGAAAAGCTTAAGCGCTATCTCAATTCCCTCGCGTTGATTTCGCGCGACAGCCCGCTCAGCATCTACATCCTCAGTCACGGTCAGTTGTTGACCGAACTTGAGCAGCATTGTCGCGATTCCGACAACGAGAAATTCGTCCTGCTCGATGTCGATCAGGTGGCTGCACGCGTGGGGTTGAGCGGCAACGGTGGGGCGCATTTCAGCGACGTGGTGTTCGCCCGTCTGCTCGCGAGCGAGGTGCCACCCAACCACTATGCGCGTAGCGAAGAGACGCAGTACTACACCCTCCATCGCTTGCGCATCGCGCTCGCCACCACCAGCTTGTTGCTGGTACTTGGCAGCGGTGGCTGGAGTGGCATTAATTTCATCGAGGGCGTGAACTTCAAGCAGCAGGCGCTGGACGCGACACAAAAGGCCCGCTTCTACGGCCAGCGCTATGAACTCGCGCGCGCCAAGCTGCCGTCGACGCCGGTCGAGCCAGAACAGATCAAGACCGCCGTTGACGCGGTGGCAACACTGCGCCGGTACAAAACCGATCCCGGCCGTCTGCTGGCCTTGTTGGGTGAGGTCATGGATCGTGCGCCGCAGGTCACCCTCGACGAACTGCAGTGGACGGCGAGCGCCGATGCGCAGGGCAGTGTCGCGCCGATGGCGGTCAAGAGTGGCGATGACATGGCGCCACCCGCGATCGATGGCGAGTACTATCAGGTCGCGGAATTGAGCGCGCACCTGGCACCCTTCGACGGCGATTTCCGTAAGGCTATCGCCGTAGTCGATGGGCTGGCCGAAGAACTCAGGGCCCAAGCCCGGGTCAAGAGCGTCAAAGTCCTGCAATATCCGCTCGACGTGCGACCCGAGGCCAGTGTCAGCGGCTCGGCGACCGCAGCCGGTGCGCGGGTCGTGCCGGCGTTTAAGATCAG
>JANLSI010000385.1:0-7173 GCA_031362345.1 Pseudomonadota bacterium | reverse complement strand
TGCGTCGAAAGCCGTGTGCTGACAACCAGGTATAGGTCTCGACGCTGAGATTGATGCGCGGATCGGCGAACATCGTCACCGCCTCGCGCGCGGGCAGATAGCCGCATTCGTGGGGCGGTGAAGTGAAAAAGCCAAGTCGCGGCGTGCTGGGCGGTTCGGTCATGAACCTGACTCCGACACGCGCCAGGCGTGCGCTTGGGGTGCACTGTCGGTCAGCGCGGCCAGCCGTTGCGCGAATTCTGCGCGCGTGATGTCGTGCGCGCCGAGGCTCGCGAGGTGTGCTGAATGGACCTGACAATCCAGCAGTTCATAGCCCCATGCACACAGCCAGCGACACAGCGTGACCAACACCACCTTGGACGCGTCGCGCTCAAGCGAGAACATCGATTCGCCAAAAAATGCGCGACCGATCGCAACACCATAGAGACCGCCGCACAGCCGGCCGTCGATGCGACATTCAATGGAATGAGCATGACCATCGGCATGCAGGGCCAGATAGGCGCTGCGCATCTCCGGCGTGATCCACGTGCCGCTTGCCGGCGTGCGCGGCGTGGCGCAGGCATCGATGACGGCGGCGAAATCGCGATCGCAGCACAGTTCGAAGCCGCCATTGCGCATGCGTTTGGCGAGACTGCGCGAAACATGCACGTGCGCCGGTAGCAACACTGCACGCGGATCGGGTGACCACCATAGGATCGGCTGGCCCGGCGAGTACCAGGGAAAAATACCGCAGCGATAAGCGTTGAGCAGCGTCTCGATGGTCAAATCGCCACCGATCGCGAGCAGCCCATTGGGTTCGTCGAGGGCGTGGCTCAAAGGTGGAAAATCGGCCGCCTTGCGCCGTGTGCCGACCCAATACAAGGGTGCGAGGAAGCGCTGCGCGTTCACGGTGGATGGGGTGACGAGCTGATCATTCCTGCTTGAATGCGACATGCGCTGACAGTCCGAGTATGTGCTGTTCCATCGCCTGGCGTTCGCGCCTGACGAAGTCACCGACCGCCTTGCGCAAGCCCGGCTCGCGGATCCAGTGGGTCGACCAGGTGTTGACCGGCACGAAGCCGCGCGCGAGCTTGTGCTCGCCCTGCGCGCCGGCATCGAGTTTAGCCAGGCCATGTTCGATGCAATAGGCGATGGTTTGGTAGTAGCACAGCTCAAAATGCAGGTTATCAAACTGCGCGTTGCAGCCCCAGTGACGACCGTACAAAGTACTACCACTCTTGAGCGCGAAGGCGCCTGCCACATAACGCTCGCCGGCGCGTGCCATGATCAGCACCGCGCAGCCGGGTAGTCGTTGCTCAAGACTCTGGAAGAAGGCCTCACTAAGGCGCGGTTCACCCCATTTGCGCGCGAAGGTCGAACAATAGAAGCGATGGAATATCGACCAGTGCTCAGCGCTGATCTCAGGCCCGGTGAACACCTCGATCACGACGTCGTGGTCGGCGACGATGCGCCTCTCACGTTTGATCTGTTTGCGTTTCTTGGAGTTGAGCTCTGACAAGAAATGGTCGAAGTCGCGGTAGTCGTGATTGAACCAGTGGTACTGACAGCCGAGGCGCCGCGCGAGACTTGCCTGATCGTAGATCGGCAGCTCGTCTTCGTCGGGAAACAGACAGTGCCAGGACGATAGCTGATTGTCCTCGACGGCACGCAGTACGGTGTCGATTAACAGCCGCGTGACCGCTGCGCGGTCTGTGACGTGGGGCGCGAGCAGCAGACGCGGACCGGTTACCGGTGAAAACGGCACGGCGCTGACCAGCTTGGGATAGTAGCGTCCGCCGGCGCGTTCAAAGGCCTCCGCCCAGCTCCAGTCGAAGACAAACTCACCATAGGAATTATCGCGAATGTAGAGCGGTAGCGCGCCGCACAAGGCCTCACCGTCGTAAACCAAAAGATGCTGCGGATACCAACCCTGCGGTGCCAGACAATCGGTGGCTTCGAGGCCGTGCAGGAAGCCGTGACGCAGAAAAGGATGGTCGCCGACCAGCGCATCCCAGACCGTGGGCTCGACCGTAGCGAGGGATTCCAGCACCGTGACGCGCATCGTTGGCGTCCTCGTTACTTGGCGCGCACGCGCACGCCGCGTCCGAGCGCGCGACTGATGGCCAGCGAGGAACCGTTCAAGGGGAAATCGGCTGCGTGATAAGCGCCGTCGGCGGTCACGTAGCGAAATTCGATTTGGGTGCCATTCATGAGCTGGTCGACCGCCGCAGATACCAGCACACGATTGCGCACGGCACCGACATCGATGAGCGCGTACTTGTGGTCGATGTGACAGCCCTTATCGATGGCGAGGTGATAAAGCGCTGGCTGGGTGTCGATTTGAAAGGTCGGGCAATGGCCGGGCGCGAGTGTCATGAAGGTGCCGGCGAGCTTGAAGCGTAAATGAACCTGATTGTCCTGGTCGCGATAGAGCGCCAGTTCGTCGCCGGTTGCGCTGTTGACCACCGCCCATGGACTGCCCTTGGGGGAGGGAGACGGCCGCACATTCCATGGCGCCCCGGCGGCGGCGGCCGACAGGGCCACGAGCAGCAGCGCGAGCCCGCCGCGGTGCACGCGCCGCGACTCAGGATTTGGGTGATTCGTGGCCGGGCGCGAACACAGGAAAGGGTGCGACCTTGTCACTGCTGCCCTCCGCACGGGTAATCTTGCCGGTGCCGGTCTTCTCGACTTCGTCGATGCGCACTACGGAATGCATCGGAATGTAGGTGCGGCTCACGCCGTTGAATTCTGATTTCAGGTGTTCCTCGGACGGATCCACCAGCAGCGAGGATTTTTCACCGAACAGAATCTTCTCGACCTCGATGAAGCCGAACAGGCCGCTCTGGTGAACGTCGCGCGCATATATCTCGTAAACCTTGCCCTGATTGACGAAGGTGATGCGGTAAGTGCTCTTTTTGGCGGCCATGATCATGCTGGGAGCGCTGAACTAAAGCGGATTGGGAATGCTAGCACACCCGCGCGGACGGCCCGCCCTGGCGCACGAACTCAGTTGATTTCGACCTGACGCACGATGTCGAAGCCATCGACCAACTGGTAGCCGTCGTAGCCGCGTGGATTGCACACCACCCGCGCGGCGTTGGCCTGGTAGTCGGAGCGGGCATGCACGTGACCATGTACCCACAGCGCGATGGGGTATTGGTGGATGAGGCGGCTGAGATCATTGCAATAGGCCGGCATGAACAGCGAGTTCGGACTGGACCGCCAGCTCGCGAACAGCGGCGCATGATGGGTGACGACTACCGTCGGGCCGGCGACGGCGCTAGCCAGCTCGGCTTCCAGCCAGGCGCGCGAGGCGCGATTGATGTCGACCAGGTCGCG
Source organism: Pseudomonadota bacterium (assembly GCA_031362345.1). GTDB lineage: Bacteria > Pseudomonadota > Gammaproteobacteria > JADJYF01. The sequence goes on along the minus strand of JANLSI010000385.1, from coordinate 3,855 downwards.
TGGATCGAGCGGGCGCCCGCCGTAGGTGATCTGCTGGTAGTCGTTCATGTTCTCGCGCAGCGTGTCCATCACCGCCGGGTCTGCCCCCAGGAAGTCGGTCCACAAGGTTGTACCGAGGAAGCGCACGCCGTCGATGTCAGCGCTGTCGCACTCCAGAAAGCGGACTGCGCTGCCGGCCACCGCCGTGCGGATCTCACGCTGCACCTGGCTGATGTCGCCGCCGTAGTACTCGTGATTACCCGCCACATAGATGGTCGGTTTGCCACTGGCTTTGAGCCAGGCAACGCCGGTCGCGCCGATGTTGACGTCGCCGGCAGCAACGATCACGTCAGCATCGGTGACGGGCAGGGGGGCGGGTCCGAACTCCAGATGGACGTCGGAAAAGAACTGGATCTTCACAGGCTGAGCATGGGCAGTCGACGCACGGGACCCCGGCAATTTCGCAGATGGGCGGCAGGCGGTCAATCGCTCACTGCGTGCCGCATGAACTGATCAAGGTGTCGGTAATAAGGTGCTCTACCTTGAATGAGGGCGTCGTCGTGGCCGCCCGCGAGCGGCACGAACTGCGCTTGCGGGCCGGCGGCCGCCGCCAGCGCGCGACCGAAAACTTCCGGCACCGTGATGTCGGCTCGCCCATGAGCTACCAGCACCGGACATTGGACCGCCGCCATTTGTGCGAGGGAATCGAAGGCATTGCGCGCTAACAGACACACATGATCGATAACAGGAACGAGATGGGTCAGCTGGGAACGATCGTCGCCTTTTCCTTAGCTTTCGTGCTGGAGTTCATGCAGCTTAGGAGATACCATTGCTTTCCTTTACATTACATGCGTTTATTCGATCAATCGGATCAACAATATCAACGACATGACGCACGCGGTCCGCAGCAAAGAATCCGATTTCGCTCTTTCTATCACGCGCCAAGCTGTGCAGCGCCTGCGTGAGGCGGCTTTGATCGCCCTGGGCGGAATTTCCCTGTTTGTCTTGATAGCCCTGTGGTCGCACCATCCAGCTGACCCGGGCTGGTCCCATACCGGCACCAGTACCGTCATCCACAACCAGGGCGGCCTGGTGGGCGCCTGGATCGCCGACATTGCGCTCTATCTGTTTGGCCAATTCGCCTACCTGTTTCCGATCATGGTGGTTTTCAGCGCCTGGGTCGTTTACCGCGAAGGTGCCGAGGACTTTTTCTCCGATTATTTCCATATGAGCGTGCGCTTCGTCGGATTCGTGTGCACCCTCGTCACCGGTTGTGGCCTGTTCTGGGTGCGTTCGAGCGGCACCCTCGCCGAACTACCCCACGACTCGGGCGGCATACTTGGCCATGTGGTCGGGGGGGCCGCGTTTGCGGGCTTTGGCATCACTGGCGGTTGCCTGCTGTTGATCGCGGCTTTCCTGACTGGCTTTACCCTGTTCACCGGCCTGTCCTGGCTGTGGCTGATGGATACCCTCGGCGACTATGCCTTGCGTTGGTGGGACTGGGCCGCGCTGCGGCGCGATGATTTCGCCGACTACCGTCGCGGTTGGCGTGCTAAGCGCGAGCGGGTCGCCACCGTCAAAGAAGAAACCGAGAAGATAGAACAACGCCCACCGACCCGTATCGAGCCGCGCATCGTTGCGTCGCCACCCAGCCAGCGGGTCGAGCGCGAACGTCAGGAAGCGCTGTTCGAGCGTCGCGAGCCTGGCGAGCTGCCCGAATTGAGCCTGCTCGACACCCCGATCGTGGGAGGCGGTGGCTACTCTCCCGAGGCACTGGAAGCGATGTCGCGCCAAGTCGAGATGAAGCTGCGCGACTTCAACATCGAAGTGGAAGTGGTGGCGGTTCATCCCGGTCCGGTCATCACCCGTTTCGAATTGCAGCCGGCGCCCGGCATCAAGGCCAGCCGCATCACCGGCCTGGCCAAGGATCTGGCCCGTTCGCTGTCGACGGTCAGCGTGCGCGTGGTGGAAGTCATCCCCGGCAAGACCTGTATCGGTCTCGAAATTCCGAATGAACAACGGGAAATCGTCGCGTTGTCAGACATCCTGAAGTCCGATGTCTACGAGCGCAGCATCTCGCCCCTGACCATGGCGCTAGGCAAGGACATTGCCGGTCAGCCGACGGTGGTCGATCTCGCGCGCATGCCTCATCTGCTGGTCGCCGGCACCACCGGCGCCGGCAAATCGGTGGCCTTGAATGCCATGATCTTGAGCCTGCTATACAAGTCGGCGCCTAGCGATGTGCGGCTCATCATGATCGATCCGAAGATGCTGGAATTGTCGGTTTACGAAGGCATTCCGGCCTTGCTCGCGCCAGTCGTGACCGACATGAAAGAGGCCTCCAATGCCTTGCGCTGGTGTGTGGCCGAAATGGAACGCCGCTACAAACTCATGTCCGCCCTCGGCGTGCGTAATGTCGGCGGCTACAACCGCAAGGTCGAGGAAGCGATCGAGAAAGGCACGCCGCTGCGCGATCCGCTCTATCGCGTCGTCGATCCGCAAGCGGGCCCCGCGCCCGATCTCGGCAAGCTGCCTTATATCGTTGTCATCATCGACGAGCTCGCCGACATGATGATGGTGGTCGGCAAGAAGGTCGAAGAATTGATCGCGCGCCTCGCACAGAAAGCGCGTGCATCGGGCATCCATCTCATCCTCGCCACGCAGCGGCCGTCGGTCGATGTCATCACCGGCTTGATCAAGGCCAATATTCCCACCCGCATCGCGTTTCAAGTGTCCTCGCGTATTGATTCACGCACGATCCTTGACCAGCAGGGTGCCGAGACCTTGCTGGGTCATGGCGACATGCTCTACCTGCCGCCGGGCACCGCCATTCCGCAGCGTGTGCACGGTGCTTTCGTCTCCGATGAGGAAGTGCACAAGGTGGTCGAACGTCTGCGTGCGAGCGGCGCGCCGGAATATGTCGATGCCATTCTCAACGGGCCGATGGATGGCTTTGAGGACGGTGGCACCGGCAGCGGTGGCGGCGACTTCGCTAGCGACGGTGAGCAGGACGAACTCTACGACCACGCCGTGCGCATCGTCACTGAATCGCGCCGCGCTTCGGTATCCGGCATCCAGCGTCGTCTCAAGATCGGCTATAACCGCGCAGCGCGGATGGTCGAGGAAATGGAACGCGCCGGCGTGGTCGGTGAACTGCAATCCAACGGCAGCCGCGAAGTGCTGGCGCCACCGCCGCCCAAGGATTGATGCACATGGCACGACCGGCGCGCGCGCTGCGCGTTCTGCTGGTGCTCGGTGTCGCCCTCACGGCGGTCGCAGCGCGGGTCGACGACACCGCGCCGCTCATTGATTACCTGAATAATCTGCATTCCTATAGCGCGACTTTCGTGCAGCAGCGTTTCGACGAAACCGGCGAGCTGCTGGAAACCGCCAAAGGCGATTGCAGCATCGAACGCCCAGGACGATTCCGCTGGAATTACCGCGATCCCTATCAGCAGGTCATCGTGTCCGACAGCACCAAACTGTGGATCTACGATGAGGATCTGGCGCAAGTCACGGTCAACCAAGTGAACGCCGGTGCACCTGGCACGCCGGCGGAATTATTGAGCGCCGAGTTCGATGTCAGGGCGCGCTATAGCGTCGCCCACCTCGGCCCGCTGGAAGGCTACGATTGGTATCGCTTGCATCCCAAGGACGCTAAGTCCCAGTTCCAGGAAGTGGAACTGGGCTTCGCCGATCAGCAGATCAAAGCCATGCGTCTGAAGGACAATCTCGGCCAGACCACGCTCCTGCATTTCGAGGCGGTCAAACGTAATGCGCCGATGGCGCAGACCTTGTTTCAGTTCAACCCGCCGGCCGGTGTGGATGTGGTCGAGGGCGGTGCGCCTTAAGCGGGCGGCCGCGGCCGCAGCCTCA
>JANLSI010000359.1:0-2448 GCA_031362345.1 Pseudomonadota bacterium | reverse complement strand
ACGCGGCGATGGTGAGTCGGCTGGATGTCGTCGCCGCTGGTGAGCAGGTGACAGGCGAGGGCGTGGGCAGCGCGACTCTGGGCCGCGCGATCGGCGCGCAGGCGGTGGGCCATGGCCAGCACCAGTTCAACGCCACCGGCACCGCCGCCGACCACGCCGATAGTCATGGTGGCATCGGCGCGCATCGCGACCCGCACCCGCAGATCCTGCCAGCGCGACCAGAAGCTGCTGACCGGCTTCACGGCCACGGTGTGGTCGCGCGCGCCCGGCACCTGCATGGCAGGGGTCGCGCCGCTGTCTATGCTCAGCACATCGTAACTGACGGGCGGCCGCGTGCGGCAAAACACCCGTCCGAGTTGCAGATCGATGCCGGTGACTTCGTCGTGATAGAGGCGAGCGTGGGCGAAACTCGCCAGTGGGGCGAGATCGATGTGGACTTCGTCGTAGTCATAGTGACCGGCGACGAGTCCCGGCAGCATGCCGGAGTAGGGCGTGTGAATGTCGCGGCTGATGAGGGTGACGCGCGTGCCTGCCAGCGGCTGCATGCCGAAGCGCCGCAGTACTTCGACATGGGTGTGGCCGCCGCCTATCAGCACCAGATCACGCACGACGGGCGTCGATGGCATCATCGCGTGCGGCGCCCCTGAGCGCGAATGTCAGATCCTGGCATGCGGCTCAGCTTGTGCGCGTTGCGCAAGCCGCGCGATTAGTGCGGTGTACGGCGCTGCGCGGTTGCAGCCAGGCGTCAGTGTCGATGGGATGCGCAGCGCGTACGCCAGAGGCGTCGATGTCATCCATCGAAACCTTGCAAATCCTTGTCGCGTGCGACGCGTCGCATGATCTGGTCGCGAGTCAAGTGCACCTGCGGAATCTGTTGCTGAAATGCCATCACGCGATGCGCCCCTGAAGCCTGATTGAGATTGGTTCATAGCATAACGGCATCGCCCCGTGCTGCAATTGCCGCAGGCGTATGGCCGGGCGATAGCGTGGCGCGCGGTTGATGAATGCGTCGATCTGCCGCTGCGGCCGCCACGCTCTGCCCCTACAATGAGGCGGTCCGTAGCCGCGCTGCAGGAGTGCGCCCGATGTCCGAACACACTTGTCTGACCGTCGTGCCCGAGCCCCAGGGCTGCGCTGCCGCCGTCTACGGCGTCGATTTGCGGGCGCCATTGTCGTGCGCAGTACAGCGCGATTTGCTGGCGGCCTGGGCCGATCACGCGGTGCTGTATTTTCCTGATCAGGGTCTCGACCCAGCCACGCTCGAGCGGCTCAGCGCCTATCTCGGACCCTTCGGCCACGACCCCTATGTCAAAGCCAAGCACGGCTATGAGCATGTCATCGAAGTGTGTCGCGAAGCGCACGAGACCGCGCCTATCTTTGGCAGCATGTGGCATTCCGATTGGAGTTTTCAGGCCACCCCGCCGAGCGCCACCTTGCTGTATGGCGAGGTTGTGCCACCCCATGGTGGCGACACGGTGTTCGCCGATGGCTATCGGGCTTTCGAGGCCTTATCGCCGACCATGCAGAAGCTGCTTCTGCCCTTGAATGCAGTGCATTCGGCCGCGCCGGCCTACGGTCCCAAGGGGCTGTTTGCGCGTGATGATGCCAGCCGTTCCATGGCTATCATCGTGTCGCCTGAGGCCGACCAAACCCAGGTCCATCCGCTCGTTCGCCGCCACCCCCATTCGGGACGCGCGGCGCTCTACATCAATCACGTCTACACCCTCGGCATCGAGGGCATGCGCGCCGACGAGAGCCAGGCCTTGCTTGAGTTTCTGTTAAAGCACATGACGCGCAGTGAGTTCGTCTATCGCCATCACTGGCGCGCCCGGATGCTGGTGATATGGGACAACCGTTGCCTGCTGCACTACGCCGATGGCGGCTACCAAGGCCATCGCCGCCTCATGTTCCGCACCACGGTGGCGGGTGAGCGGCCACTGGCGGCGCGCACCGCCTGAGCGCCGCCCCGGTTGCCGCGCACGGCGCGCGAACTTCGGCGAGCGTCGTCGTGGGTCACTTCGCTAGGTGCTGGTTGCGCTGGCTTGCCGTGTTGCTGTTGTGCGCGCTGTGTGACGCCTGCACGGTGCTGCCGTGGCCGGGCAAAAAGGTGGTGGCGCAGACAGCCGCGCCGGCGCCGACCATCAAAGTGGTGGTGCGCGGTGTCGGCGAACGGGTGGCGGGCAATATCCGTGTTCATCTCTCAGTGGCGAGTCGCGCCTGCAGCACGCCGGCCGCCTATCTGACGGCGCTGGCCACACGCGCCGCCGACGAAAGCCAGGACGCCTTGCGTGCCTATGGTTACTACCATGGGTTGGTGCGCACGCGGGTGATCCGCGCTGGCGCATGTCCGCGCGTGGTGATTGACGTGGTGCCGGGCCAGCGCGTGGTGGTCGAGGCCGTGCAGCTGCGTATCGCAGGCGCGGCGCGCGACGACCCGGGTTTCATGAC